>NZ_JAIJHU010000094.1:0-5758 GCF_022723415.1 Barnesiella sp.
TAAAAGTTCGAACTTTTAGGGTGTTGTTTTTTGTGATTAGTATAGAAATCAAGGTCATAAATAAATCGAAATGATAAAAAAACTTTCGTTTACTTTCGATTTATATCTTTTTGAGAAAAAATATTATCTTTGACAAAATTATATATAAGTCAAATATAACAGTAAACTCTATATAAAGTTCGTTTTGTATTTGTCGCAAAGAAAGTACCAATGAAAGCAGAAACAAAATGTTGGATTATGGAGAGTTGTTTCGGTATTTTCACGGAAATAAGAAATAGTTGTTTAATATAATAGATACAAGACCTTCTAATATTTAAATGATTCTATGAAAACATTATTCCAATCTTTTTCTCCCTATTTAACGGGAGTAGCAGCGACTACTGTTGTTTTTTCTTTTTCGTCATGTAAGAAAGAAAATAAAGTTCCTCCTCGTTATAATATTGTTTATATTATGACAGATGACCATACCGGACAAATGATGAGTTGTTATGATACTCGCTATATCGAAACTCCTAACTTGGATAGAATTGCTCGGGACGGAGTTCGGTTCACGAATAGTTTTGTAGCGAATTCATTAAGTGGGCCGAGTAGGGCGTGTATGCTTACGGGTAAACACAGTCATGCGAATGGGTTCACCGATAATACGACTTGTGTATTCGATGGTTCGCAGCAGACGCTGCCTAAACTTTTGCAGACTGCGGGTTACCAAACCGCTATCGTGGGG
This sequence comes from Barnesiella sp., assembly GCF_022723415.1. NCBI lineage: Bacteria > Pseudomonadati > Bacteroidota > Bacteroidia > Bacteroidales > Barnesiellaceae > Barnesiella > Barnesiella sp. The sequence goes on from NZ_JAIJHU010000094.1 coordinate 725, forward strand.
AAATGGCATTTAGAGAGTATGCCTACGGGATTCGACTATTGGGAAATTCTTCCCGGTCAGGGCGATTACTATAATCCCGATTTTATAACGATGAATAATGATACGGTTCGAGAAAAGGGTTACTTAACTAATATTATTACCGACAAAAGTATAGATTGGTTGGAGAAAGGTCGTGATAAGGAGCAGCCCTTTTGTTTGTTTATTCATCATAAGGCTATTCACCGCGACTGGCTACCTGAATTGAAATATCTCACGTTATATGAAGATAAAGAGTTTTCAATGCCCGATAATTTTTATGATGATTACGAGGGTCGGCGGCCGGCTGCTGCGCAAACGATGAGTATTGCAAAAGACATGGATATTATTTATGATACGAAAATGTATCGTGAGGGAATGAAGTCACGTTTGAAGAAAGCCTATGGACGTAAGATAAAACGGCTTACTCCCGAAGATCGGGTAGCCTATGATGCGGTATATGATTCTATAACTGATGTATTTTTTCGGGAGAATCCACAGGGGAAGGAGCTGGTTGAATGGAAATATCAACGGTTTATGCGTGATTATGCAAAAGTCGTGAAGTCGTTGGACGATAATGTTGGACGAGTGTTAGACTATTTGGAAAAGGCTGGGTTATTGGATAATACGTTGGTTGTCTATACTTCCGATCAAGGATTTTATATGGGGGAACATGGCTGGTTTGATAAACGGTTTATGTATGAAGAGTCTATGCGAACACCGCTTGTTATGCGTTTGCCGAAAGGTTTTCAAAAGCGAGGCGATATTATCGAATTGGTGCAGAATATAGATTATGCCCCGACATTCCTCGAATTGGCCGGTGTGGAGATTCCCGATGATATACAAGGTATTTCATTGATGTCGTTATTGAGGGGCGAGCATCCGCAAGACTGGCGATCTTCTCTTTATTATCATTTTTATGAATATCCGGCAGAACACATGGTAAAACGTCACTATGGCGTTCGTACAGAACGTTATAAATTGATACATTTCTATGACGATATCGATCAATGGGAACTATACGATTTGCAAACTGATCCCACGGAAATGAACAATCTTTTCGATAAGCCGGGATATGAAAGTATAATCGAGAAATTGAAACAGGAATTGGTCGAACTTCAAACTTTATACGGAGATTCGATAGAGTACCGATTACGGGATAAAAAATTATAGAATAAAAATTAGGGAGAGAAATTTAGAAATAAGTTATTCAATATAAAGTTATGGTGATGAAGAAAGTTTTTTGGATTATTTTGTGTATGTTTTTTATTCTCCCGGTTATTTTTGCCGAGAATATGAAATTGCATTATGAGCGTCCGGCAGAGTATTTCGAAGAGGCTCTCGTGATAGGGAATGGGACGATGGGAGCGACTTTATATGGCGGTGTAAAAAAAGATAAGATTTCATTTAACGATATAACACTTTGGACAGGAGAACCCGAAAGCGAAAATTCTTCTCCCGATGCTTTTAATGCTATTCCCGAAATCAGAGCTTTACTGGATAATGAGGATTATCAAGGGGCAGATAAGGCTCAATACAAGGTGCAAGGACATTACAGTGAAAATTATCAGCCACTTGGAACATTGACGATAGAATATCTTGATGATACAGTTGGTATTTCTGATTACCACCGATGGCTCGATATTGGTAATGCTACGGCACGAACGCAATACTTGAAGGGCGGAAAACTTTTTACGAGCGATTATTTTGCATCGGCTCCCGATTCGGTGATTGTCATTCGTTTGAAATCTGAAAATAAGGAAGGAATTCATGCGTTGCTTTCGTTCGATTCTCCGTTACCTCATAGCTCGCAGGTGGCCGATAATGAAATATCTGTTGAAGGTTATGCGGCTTATCATTCGTTCCCGGTTTATTATAAGGCGGAAGATAAGCATCGCTATGATCCGGAAAGAGGCATTCACTTTAAGACTCTTGTGAGGGTTTTAAGTGTCGATGGGAGAGTAAAGAATCGATATTCGGATAGCCGTATCGAGATTGACGGGAGCACAGAAGTACTCATTTGGGTAGCGAATGTTACGAGTTTTAACGGTTTTGACAAGGATCCGGTTAAAGAGGGGCGTAATTATCGCAGTCATGTAGAAAAACGTATGAAGTGTGCCATCGGTAAAACTTATGATGCTTTGCGAGAGGCACATATTAGAGACTATAAATATTATTTCGACCGTGTAAAACTCGATTTAGGAGATACAGATGACGATATTGCGGCATTGCCGACAGACAAACAGTTACTTTTTTATACCGATTGTAAGCAACGAAATCCAGATTTAGAGGAACTTTATTTTCAATTTGGACGCTATTTGCTCATATCTAGCTCTCGTACTCCGGGAGTCCCGGCCAATTTGCAGGGCCTGTGGAACGAAAGTGTGCTTCCGCCTTGGAGCAGTAACTATACAGTCAATATTAATCTCGAAGAAAATTATTGGGCTTCCGGTACGGCTAATCTGATAGAGATGCAATATCCGCTGATAGAGTTTATTGCTAATCTCAGTAAGACGGGAAGAAAAACCGCAAAGGATTATTATGGAGTAGAGCGAGGTTGGTGCTTGGGGCATAATTCGGATATTTGGGCGATGACGTGTCCTGTTGGTCTTAATGAGGGGGACCCTTCATGGGCTTGTTGGACGATGGGGGGTACATGGTTGTCTACTCACATTTGGGAGCATTATCTTTTTACGTTGGACAAGGAATTTTTGTGTGAATTTTATCCTGTGTTAAAGGGTGCGGCAGAGTTTTGTATGGATTGGTTAGTCGAGAAAGATGGAAAACTTGTGACCTCTCCCGGAACCTCTCCCGAAAATAAGTACATTACGCCTGATGGGTATGTGGGAGCTACTTCCTATGGAAACACTTCCGATTTGGCGATGATACGCGAATGCCTTATTGATGCCGCCGAAGCCTCGAAGGTGCTCGGGGTGGATAAGTCTTTCAGGAAAAGAATTAAAAAGACTCTTTCTCGGTTGTATCCGTATCAAATTGGGAAGGACGGTAATTTGCAAGAGTGGTATTACGACTGGCAAGATCAGGACCCATATCATCGGCATCAATCTCATCTTTTCGGGTTGTATCCGGGACATCATTTGTCGGTTGAGGAAACTCCCGAATTGGCGGCAGCTTGTGCCCGTACACTCCAAATTAAAGGAGATGAAACGACCGGTTGGAGTACCGGGTGGCGTGTAAACCTTTTGGCTCGGTTACGAGACGGAGAAAAAGCCTATCATATGTATCGTAGGCTTCTTCGGTATGTCAGTCCCGATAACTATAAAGGAGAAGATGCGCGGCGTGGGGGTGGAACTTACCCGAATTTGTTGGATGCTCATTCGCCTTTTCAAATAGATGGTAACTTTGGCGGGTGTTCGGGTGTTATAGAAATGCTCATGCAATCTTCAACCAATAAGATCGTTCTTCTTCCGGCATTGCCAGAGTCTTGGGCCGATGGTAAAGTACAAGGTATTTGTGCTCGTGGCGGGTTTGTCGTCGATATGGAATGGAAAAATAGAGAAGTTGCATCATTAATTGTCTCTTCCCTTAAAGGAGGACAAACTGAGATTTGCTTCAATGGAGTTTCGAAAAAAGTCGTATTTAAAGCTGGTGAGGAGAAAAGATTGTTGTAGTTGAAAAGTAGTATACATTATTCTATTTTTAGTTAAATAGTTGTCTTCCTTTTTTATCTTAACATCTGTTTCAACTTTATGAATTAACACTGCGAAATCCTTCTTTTTATCTAAATTTGAAAACTTAAAAGGTCATAAAGACTATTGATTCTGAAAAATATCGTTTAGCTATCAATCGGGTAAGCGTTATTTCCCTTTTTGTGCTAAAAAACATATTAAAATGTTTGGTTATATATATATATATTCACGGGAAATTTAATACATTTATAATATGAAGAAATTTAATACTTTAATTGTAGCCTTATTTATTTTTTCTATTTCATCTAAGGCGGAACAAACAGTAGGAACATTTGAGAATGCCTATTTTGGAAAGAATTTCACTATTGAAGCGTCTCAAAAAAACAATGAATTAGAAACGGTTTATATAGAGGTTGAAGCCAAAAGTTCAAAATCAGCTTTTTTATCTGTTGACGGAAATAAATTAGAATCTTTTAAAACATCATTAGAGCTTGTTCGAGACAAATACCTAAGTTGGGTTAAAATAGCAAAGGAAAATAATGTTACAGAGATGGATAAAGAGTTTGACATAAAGTTCCCTACTGTATCGATTGCTTGGAGGGGGTCAAAATGGTGGTTTGCATTTGATCGAAAAATTACTATGAGCTTTTTAATTCTCGATAATGGTAAAATGGTTGCAATATGGTGTCCCAAAGTAAGTGCTTCATCAAATGAATTTATTGATGAAACTATATATTTTGTATTTGAATGTGAAGAAGATTTTAATAGTTTGCTTAATCAATTAAATTCCCAAGCAATCTTAGATAAACTATTGAACACAAAGAACAACGAGGATTTGTTTCAATAATACTATTGTCATTTACGTATAAAGAATGTTATTATACTGCCGTGGTATAGTAACATTCTTTTTTATGGAAACGATCAATCTCATTGTGCCTCGTGAGTGGCACGAATTTGATGATAAGCAACTGCGATACCTGTTCGTTCTGTTTGACGATGATTACTCGTTGGCTGAAATTCGTACACTGTGCCTTTGGGGTTCAGTAGAGAATCCGAGGGAATAGACTTGAATTTTATCCAATGCGATGTATTGCATTTTACCTTCCCCCTTGTGTAGAGGAGCTACCGAAGAAACGGTAGTTTCTGAGGAAAGGGGTTGAAAAGATTTTATAAATTTTTTGTTCGTAAAGGTTACACCCTCGCCTTACGGGTATTGAATTACAAAAAAATATATACAAAAAGCCACCCTATTGGGTGGCTTTGCCTGTTTTTTCTCGGTGATCCGCTTGGGGCTCGAACCCAAGACCCCAACATTAAAAGTGTTGTGCTCTACCAGCTGAGCTAGCGAATCTAACCTTGTTGCTTTTTG
>NZ_JAIJHU010000095.1:0-5715 GCF_022723415.1 Barnesiella sp.
GTTATTTTTTAACTGTTACTTAGCGATTACAAAGATACAACTTTTTATTGAGAAACTGTTATTTTTACCCCATTATTTTGGGGTGGGAAACTTTAGTTAGTTACTTTTAGATGCTTAGGTGGCTCTCGCTTCGTGCCTGAGCCACCTTTTATTATTTTCGCATATATATATGGATCATCAATTCACCAAACAAATACAGGCATGGCTCAACGCCAAGCATGAGAGCGATGCCGACATCAAGCGTGGCGCAGACATTCTCTTCCGTCTCAACCGAGACCGCTTCTACCATGCCCGTGCCACTCGCCAGCCACAGGCATACCGCTCCAACATCGAGTATGAGCTGGGCAAGTTCCTCAAAATTCGTCTCGACAAAATGACCATCGATGAGGTCAAGCAGATGGATAGTCTCGTCATTCCAGAGGCACAAGCCATCATAGACGAGGGTGCACCAGTGGCTACGACCGAAGAAACGACCGGTACGACCGCCAAAACGACCGATTCCAGCGAGGAAGAGTCCAACAATGATGATGCAGAGCTGCCGTCCTCCGAAGAAGATGGTGTCGCGGTCATCCGCAAAGGCAAGCGCAAGGATCACGATTTTCTGCCCGAAGAAGTTGCAGCCCTCTGGGATATTAACGCCAAGCGATACAAGGAGATAAAATCTACCTTCGAGACGCTCAAGTCGATGGAAGATAAAGAGCCGTGCGACCGATACGAGTATCTCAAGATACTCTCCGACCTTGACAAAAAGTATCGTGCCGACATGCTCACCTACGACTCATACGTGGTCACACGTGCCGACCGTGACCGTGTTGCTAAAGCCCGCCTCGCTGAGAATGACAACCAAGGCTAAGGTAGCAGACCTACTGAAACCCATCGGCGAAGTCCAGACGCAAGCCTATTTCGGGCGACATATCCACACCCTCGGTCTCATCAAGTGGATTCTCTCACAGACAGGCTCTGCAGAAGTGTGGGTGTCATCCTATTCTACCTCCGAGGAGTTCCTCCGTGGGTTCCGCCTGATGCGGCAGTCTGACAGCATCCGTTCGGCAAAGATGCTGCTCGATGTCAAGGCAAGCAAGAAGACCGTGCAGCTTTGGCGCATGATGCAGGCATGCTTCGACGAGGTCTATCTGGGTGAGAACCACTCCAAGGTGATCCTCTTCAGAGCCGCCGATTGCGTGGTGTCGGTCGTCACCTCACAAAACCAGACCTATGGTAGCCGTGATGAATCGACCATCGTCACTACAGAGCCACAAGTCTTCTATGATCTGCTCCATGGTTACCTGGAGCACTGTACTAACAAAAGTTTGAAAATCAATGGAAATTACACAGGAATTGATGAAAAACGTGCAAGACTTGGCAGAGACTTTGACTCCGATATCGGAGATGTCCGTCCTTTTGGATATTAACGAGGATGAACTGCGTGAGGAGATTCTGAAGCCTTCGTCTAAGCTTCACCGTGCCTACTACCTGGGCATGGCGACTGTGAAGCAGCAGCTTCGCAAGAATGAACTTGACCTCGCTGCTGCTGGCTCGCCACAAGCCGTGCAGCGCACACATGAATACCTGAACCAAATGTTAGAGGAGATTAGAGTATGAGAGAACCAGCCAACATCGATGCCATCATCGACCTCATGGATCGCACACCCGAAGAGATGGATGCGCAAAATGTGCCAGCCCCTGTGCGTGACCGCATTTTACGCATCCGTGCCCTCTATGCCTGGTGGCTCGTCAATCCCCGCAAGACAGACCAGGAATTGGTATTCAAGGATATGCAAGACTATCGTGTGCAGCGCATGATGGCATACAACGATCTGCACCTCATCAAGCTCATACTGGGCAATCTCCAGCGTGTATCTAAGGACTTTGCCCGTTTCCGCTTCGACCAGATGATACAGCGCACCTACGATAAGGCTGAGTCCATGGGCGATGCCCGTGCCATGGCTGCTGCAGCTGCTGCCTACGGTAAATATCATCTTCTGGATAAGGAAGATCCTGTGGATAATGGCTACGACCAGATTCAGCCTCAGGTGTTCATCCCTACCACAGATCCTCGTCACTTGGGTCTCAAGCGCATTCCTAACGTGATGACCACCATCAAGAAGCTCATCAAGAAATACACCGACAACTCCATGGATCTTGTCAAAATCGAAGCTGAAGACTATGATGAGCAACTCTTGGAATATACACCAACAGAAGAAATCAAGGAGGATGCTCAATGATCGATCAATATCTAAACCCAGCACAGATGGAGGTCAACTTCATCAACGCTCGAGACAACGTGGTAGTGGGCGGTCGAGGCATAGGCAAGAGTGTACTCCACTCCATGTTCAACCTGCGCAACATGCAGCGCATGCCTGGCAGCAATGGTGGCTTTGTCTCCGCCAACGCAAAGCGATGTCTCACCAATACCATACCGTCCATGCTTCAACACTGGGAGCGATGGGGCTTCCATCGGGGCAAGCATTATCTCATCGGGGTCAAGCCACCTAAGAAATTGGGATGGCCTGACCCGGTCATTCCTCCTTCCAACTGGGAGAACACCATCTCGTTTTATAATGGAAGTATAGGCACCATTATCTCACAAGACCGCAAGGGCACGTCTAACTCCCTCTCGCTTGACTACCTCGACATCGACGAGGCGAAGTTCATCGACTTCGAGCAGCTGAAGGATGAGACCTTTCCTGCCAACCGTGGCAATGTCAACCTCTTTGGTCAGCATTACTACCACCATGGCATGCTTATCACCTCCGATATGCCGGTCACTAAGAAAGGTTCCTGGTTCCTCAACTACAAGAAGGATTGTGATACTCACCTCGTGGAAGCCATCTCCTCGCTCGTGGTCGAAGAGTTTGACATCCGCAACCGCATCAAGACATCGGGGCACGTCAGTCTATATGCCAAGCGTCGCCTGAAGGAGATAGGCTTGCTACTGGCACAGTTGCGTTCCAAGACACTCTTCTACAAGGAATATTCCTCTGTCTATAATGTAGAGGTGCTCGGCATGGAGTTCATCAAGCAGATGAAGCGAGACTTGCCTGCACTCACCTTCCAGACTTCCATCATGTGCAAACGACCATCCATCTCGCTCGATGGCTTCTACTCAAACCTGCGTGATGTCAACTTATACACGGCTCCCAACCTCGACTTCCTCGATGGCCTGGAGTATGACATCGATAAGCTACAGCATGTGGATGCACGCATGGATGCAGACGTTGATCCTGACCGTCCGCTGTGCATAGCGTTCGATGCCAATGCGCTCATCAACTGGATGTGCGTGGGACAAGACAACCTGCGCGGCGAGGCTCGTTGCCTGAAGAGTTTCTTCGTGAAGTATGAGAATAAGCTGCCTGCCCTGCTCGATAAGTTCATGGAGTATTACCAGTACCAACGATGCAAGGAGGTTAACTTCTACTACGACTCTACCTTCGTGGGCAACAACTACGCCCTAATGAATGATGACTTCCATACCTTCATCGCCAACTATCTCACAGACCATGGCTGGTATGTCAACGAGGTCTATCTGGGCAACCCGATGGGACACCTGGAGAAGATGCTGCTCATCAACCGTATGTTCGTGGGCAAGGCTGAGCACCGTGCCGTGATCAACAGCGAAAACAATGAAGATCTGCTCATATCCATCCGCCTTGCTGGTGTGTATAATGGCAAGAAGGATAAGCGAGGAGAGAAACTGGCAGAGACCGAGGAGGACAAGCTGGAGGCTCGCACCGATGGCTCCGATGCCTTCGACACACTCATGATTGGTATAGAGAAATTCCCGCAGTCCGATGGCTATATCTCCACTGGCTCCATGCTCTGATATTATTTTTTTTCATACGATTATAGATAGGTGGTTAGCATTCTCGCTTGACCGCCGTATGGGGGAGTTCGCATCGCTGCGGACTCCCCTTTTTATGTTTAGCACTCTTACAAACTTCTTAATACTTGTTTACATATTCCGTCTTTTCCAAGGGTCGGGAGGCGGGCTCGGGCGCAGGGCGGTGGGGGGTCGTTTCCGACGCAAAGGGGAATTTCTTCCCCTTTGAAACCCCAAAACCACGATAAAACCGAGGTTTCCCAATCCATGGGTGTGGAAAACCTGTCGTAAAACGACACATTTTGCATCCTCTAAACCGAGGTCGAGAGGTGCAAAATGTCGTGATTTCATCGCTCTAAGGTCTGTTTTCCATGCAGAATGCCTGAAAAACACGGTTTTCTTGATACGCAAATTTTCTTTTTACCCATTTCTATACAGATGTTAAAATTTGCACTGTTCAAACGTCACAGAAGCTTAACACCAAGGTAAGGCAAAGCCTTTTCTTTGTCCGCTTTATCCGCTCCGAGAGCAGCCCTTTATAGGTAGCCCATCAGACTTTATCCCTTTTTCCTCAGCAAATTTACGGCGGACGGTACCTACCAAGTACTGGTTCCCGATTTCTGCGAAAACTTCCTGGCAGCCTTCCACAATCACAGATTGGGTATTCCTGTAACTTTTAGCCGAAATTCCTTGGTCTTCATACCTCTTCTCCGCTCGTCTCATTGCACCGTAAAAAGTGACAAAAAAGCCTGACGGGCAGAATAAAAAAAACTCTCAGACGGGCAGACAAAGACGAGTTCAAGTAAAAAGCTCCTTTAGCCCTCTGGGTAGAATAAAAATTTTAAAGCGTATGAAGACTTTCAACTATTACGAGTACAACTCCAAGCGTTTCGACCGCTCAGCCAAGGCAGAGCAAGTAAGAAACTTCATCTTTGCCTTCAAGGATGGCAAGAAGTGGGCGACAGACTATGCAGCCGACATGGTGGCAAAGTCATTCTCTCAGACCTATGGCGACAAAGCCGGCGACTTCGTGCTTGTTTGTGCTCCAGCCGCCAACTCAAAGAAATACACCAAGCGTTTCTCTCATTTCGCCTCCAAGGTGAGCCAAGAGGCTAAGGTACAGAACGGCAACGACCATCTTTTCATCTATGGCGAGCGCACAGCCAAGCACAACAGCGAAAACCATGTTTCTGAAAGCTTCGGCTACAGGGTGGCACTCGATAGAGAGTATTTCAAGGGCAAGAAGGTCATCATCTTCGACGATGTGATAACAAGCGGAGCGACCGCCCAAGAGTTTGCAAGCCAACTCGCTGAATGTGGCGCCGAGGTCATGGGTGCCATGTTCCTCGCAAGAACCAAAAGAATGTATAACTAATAAAAAATATAATGATGATACGACAAAATTATAACGACCTTTGCATGGAGGAAAGACCTCAATACAGAGCCTACAACTACGGTATGGACACCCTCAGCAACGTGGAACTTCTCTCGCTTGTAATGAACAGAGGGGCAGGAACAAAAGAGAGCCTACAGCAGGCACGACAGATTTATAATATCATGGGCGAGAGCCTACGTAATATCAAGCGTGCGAGAATTGAGGAACTCGAAGTGGTGCAGGGTGTAGGCGACTGCAAGGCGATAGCCATACAAGCCGCCATCGAACTCGGAAGACGCTACCAAATGGAAAAGGTGGCTCAGCAGACCGACCTCGGCAGTAGCTTGGCACTCTATAACTTTCTTCTCCCTCAGATGGAGGACAACGAGAAAGAACGTTTCTTCGTGGTGCTGATGAATCAGAACTTCAGGCTGATAAAGTGCATCAAACTCAGCGAGGGAGGACTGACGGAAACAGCGGTCGATGTACGATTGATAATGAAAGAAGCGGTGCTCAACAA
>NZ_JAIJHU010000096.1:0-5711 GCF_022723415.1 Barnesiella sp.
GAGTTAAAACTCCCTGTTTATAGGGCTTAGCAGAGTTTTATATCTGAAAAAGCCCTATTTTGTAGGGGTGGGAAACTTTAGTAACTAATGACTATGAAACACTTTGACGGAGGCATTAGCTGCCACCACCGCCCTCCACAGGGTCAACCCACTCGGAGCCATCGAGACCGCTGATGTCGCCCTCGTCAGTCTCCAACTTGCCCACATAGAACGGAGCAGGTACCACGTCGGTCGCCTCCACGCTGAGGGTAGAGGTCACGGCGTCGGTAGCACCAGCACCACTGCTCTGTGCGAATGTTGACTTGGTTGGGAACATCTCGCAACCGAGGATGCGGAAACGACCGTTAGGCATCTGCTGGGCGTAAATCAACTCATCGTTAACCGCCATGCCGCCGAAGCCTGTGATGTCTGCATCCATGCCACCGATGATGTACTCTGCCTTGTTGAGGAAGGTAGCAGATGGAGCCTCGCCCTGTGTCTCGGAGCTGATGTTTGACTTGAGAGCCACGAGGTCAACCACATGCCACTTGGCATCTGCTGCGAGCGTGAAGCTGCCCTTGTATGTTACGAGGGCAGTCATGTCGGTTGCTTTCTCCTCCAGGGTAGTTGGTAACTTAGGCCATTTGAGAATCTGGGATGCCAGAATGGCTAAGAACTTAGGGCGAATGCCAGGAGTAATGCGTACTCCTGGACATTTCTTGACTGATTTATATAAATCTTTTGTTGTGCAAACCATAATTTAGTCTCCTATATATAATAAGGTGAAAGTTTATTCTTTGCCCTCGCCATCATCAACAGGGTCGCTGCTACCACTCACAGTATTGCTCCCTTTTGCGGTGGCAGACTTTTGGATAAGAGGCTTGCTGCCATCGTCAGTGACGAACAGGGCGCGCTCCTTGTTGATGCTCTCATACTGAACACCAAGAATTTTGGCGGCAGCATAAGTGAGTTGCCAAGAGTCATACTTGCCAACCTCCACTTTTTCTGCGTCGCTGTTGATAGCCTCGTTGACACCCACAAGCATATTGCTCTTTGTGGTCAACTGGAAGAAAGGAGCATCCTTCTTGTTGCCGAGAACAGCAAACTCCACATTCTCAAAACCGATTACGTTGTTATGGTCGTACTTGGTGTTGTATGGAATGGAACCGAATCGCTTCTCGAAAGCCTTGTTGTAGAGATTGACGAATGTCTGAGGGACATAGAGGTAGAGTTTCTCCTCGTTCATCAGCTCATCGTCTGCAGCCTCGCAGATGCCTTGGGCAAAATCGACGGCATTATCTGAGTTGATAGTCTGATTATCGCCAAGGATGTCAGAAACCTTGACGAGGTTGCCGAGGTCAGCCGAGAGCTTGTTGTTGGTCAGCTCTGCTTTGGCGATGGTGTCGAAACCATAGAAGAGGTCAACGGACTTGTCGCCACTTGCATTGCGAACTGCTTTGAAGAGTGCCTGGTCGAGATGCTTTCCAAGTCTCAAGGCAATGAGCTGGAGAACTTGGAGGGCGATTGGCACATTCTTGAGAGCCTCGCCATTCAAGGTGTTGGCACCCCAAACTGTAGAATAGACTGAGTTTGGTGAGAATGGAACTGTGACATTACCCAAGAAGACTTCGAGGGTACGTGGTACAATTTTTACACCTGCATCCGTCTTGCGTGTCTCGTTGTATGGACCGAACTGAGCATCTGCGATGAGCTCACCAACAGTCTCGGATGCTCTGATGCCTGGTCGGAGTGTCATGTACTTCAAAGACTTTGCCATACCATGCGTTGGCATCTTAATCAAGTCTTTGCGATAGGTTTGAGCAGTCTTCTGCAGTACAACATCGACATCGGCAGGCACTGCAAACTTGTTTTCTTCTGTAATCTTACCCATATTAAACAAACTGTTTTAAAGCGTTAGCAACTGCGATAGGATCATAATCGGTAGCCTTGGTATCCTCCACAGCTGTAGAGGTGCTACCACCTGGCTCTTCCTCCAGATCCTTCACTTTATCCTTCAGGTCGTCTCTCTCCTTTTCGAGGTCCTTGACCTTATCTTCCAAAGCCTTCTTCTCATCCTTGGCCTTGGCGAGTGCCTCGTCCTTGTCATGGATGGAGTCGGCATCGGCAGCCATCTTATCCTCAATCTTCTGCATCTGCTCCTTGGAGATGGTGCAGTCGTTTGCGGAATCCTCTGCCTCAATGCCCTCGATGTTGAGAACATTGTTAATGTGAGTCCATTTCTTGATCATGTCTATAATATTATTATGTGGTTTGTCTTTGCCAAACAAGCGGTCTAAGAAGCCAGTTTTCTTCTCGTACCAGGAATTGACGACCTCGGGCAATACAGGGAGGTTGTTGTATTTGATGAAGTCTTGTGTCTGCTCGGTAATCTCGGCAGGCTTGCCGTCCATCGCCTCGTCAACGAAGCCAAGCTCGATGCACTCATCGACGGTATGCCAGAGAGCCTCGGACATCACCTTGACGATGTCCTCATGCTTCTTGCCCGAGCGGTCGCAGTAAACGTTGGCGATGATGTTGTCTATCTTCTGCTGGTTCTCCTGTTGTTTCTGAAGTTGTTCGATAAGAGATCCAATCTCTTCTTCGTTGAGTGCTGACCAGACAAACTGCTCTGTTGAGCATTTGTGGACGAGAAGCAAAGTGTATTTGCTCATGCGGATTTTGTTGGCACCCATTGCACAGATTGTGGCAGCGGAAGCAGAGAAGCCAGCTTGAAAGTCAACGGTAACATCACCATGTGACTTGAACATCTGGCAGATGGCGAGACCGGCAGAAACTTCTCCGCCAAGCGAGTCGATGGAGACATCTACATGCTTGCCTTTATTGTCATTGAGAATGTCGTGGACCATTCTCTTAGTCCACGACCCAATGTAGCCAGTGATTGATATTTGATATTTCATATAGCTTTGCGAATAAGAACACTGCAAAGTTATATAATAGGAGGGAAGAATAAAAAAACTTTTATTCGATGATTTGGAGCGGTTTTATCACATCAGACCATGTCACGGTATAGGTGATGAGTGAACTGTCGGTGTGCGAGCTCGGCATAAGCTCGGAGCGAGTGAGGACAGGAAACGGGCGATGGTCGCGCCCGATGAGGTATCGGCACCCATCGGCGGTTGTCACCCTGTATGCGAGTGGTATGTCGTCAGAATTAATTTGCTCACACGACTTGAAGGTGAGTTTCGACGTGAAAATACGAACCTTAGACTCTACTTTGTCGGAGATTTCACAACTTGACGGATTTTTGCACTGAATCTGTCTAAACTCGACATCCTGTGGAAGAATGCAAAGATGACGGGCTGGGAAGATCACACTCTTGAGTTTCTCTGCCTCAGCCGCCTCTATTTTGATGATGTTTTTGATGTATGCCATAAGCTTTGAAATATTTCTAAGTTGTTCGGACTTGTTCGTGGTTGTTTGGATATTTCGGTTTTGTTCGGAGTTGTTCGCAGCGACGGAAAATTTTGTGCTAACATTTACTAAATCTTGTTGTAGAATTTAAAATAACGCCTTTTTTTGCGTGTTGATCACGCATTCTGTAGAAGCATTGACGCACAGTATCCTCATAATCGATACCAATACCATGCTGCTCGCACCATGCAGAAATGATGGAAGATAGGCGACATGAACGGTCAGCGATATCCTTGAGCGAAGCCCAGAGATCCATCTTAAAGAGGTCGATGATGACCTCCTTGATGGCACGTCTTGCTCGAGGACCGAGATAACAGTACTCTCGCACAGGTTTAGCCTTGGAGTCAGGGAGCATGATAGCGAGATATTCATCAGGATGAGTGAGCCAACGGCTCTCCTCGAACTCCTTATCCTTAAATATATGAGAAGCACTCTGATGAAGCTTTGTGGAGTCTGCAGCCTCCTGCTCTGTTTGACTCTCCTGTTCAACAAGTGAGAGTTTTGCCGATGGAGGTTTAGTGGTGAACTTGCGGATCACCGCCACCTCATTGCCACCGACAGGAAAGATGACAGGGGTGCCATAGGCATGATATGCCCATTGCCTGATGTGAGTGGGAATTTTAATATAAACGACTGGATTCATATATATATGCGTTTTTTGCGGCAAAGATACGAAGAATTTTTGAGAATACTAAAGATAATCAGTAAAAACTAACTTTTATAAGTAAAGTTGGTGTGATATAATTTCGTCCGAAAAGTTTGTATTTTTGTATCATGCAAACTTGGCTTTGTAAGTAGCTGATAATCAGCGTATTTTGTATGATACAATTTTGTGATACAGAAAATGTAACACTTTCGATTTTGTTACATAGACAAATCGCGGAGTTAATAACCAGTATTAGAATGGGCTTGTTACAAACTTGAAAATTTTTGTAAAGTAGTTGTAACGCAACTTTGTAAACACCGCAAATGTGGCTTTACTCACTATCTATCAGTTATTTATCTTTTTGCCAACATTCTGTTACAGAGTTACAAAGGATTTGTATAAAATAAAAGAAAGGGGTGTGGGGAAAACGACGGCATGGGCGTGAAAATAGAGTAGGGGAGACGGTCAGAACGACTGGTGAGGAGGTCCTGGCCAAAGAAAAAGGGAGCGATGGGCCAATGCTCACCGCTCCCTCGTAACATGGGAAAAGAATTATAAAATCAGCAAAATTTGCTTGAAAATTTAGCTCAAAATATTTGCATAATTCAGATATTTTTTGTACCTTTGCACTATAACTTGGGGCTATCTATTCTTTTATTTATAGATGGTCAGAAAGGGTCAGTACATCCACCTGCGTCTGTCATGTTGAAAGGAATGGTGGGTTGTATATCACCTTGGTTTGCTTGAGTATCCTCTTTTTTAACATCACTCTTTTTGCTTCTGAGATAAATCATCTCAACAGGGCTGCCATCTGGATTGGCCGGATCGCGTCTGATGATGCGATGCTGGCTGTTGCAGAGATCCTCTGGGTTCAGCTCTTTGATGTAAGGACACAACTCAACGAACGCCTTCAGCTTCTTGGTGAAGCTCTGAGTTGTCGCCTTGTTGATGCCAGAGAATTGCTTGAAGTCGTTGAAAGCACGCTCTCTCACGATGAATTTGTCGAGTCGCTCGCTCTCCTCTGAGAAGTAAGTAGCAGCCCAATCCTCGAAGTTTACGCCCATGTCAGCCTTGAACTTACGCTTGATGATGTTATCCATCGGTGGCATGATCTTGATGGGTTCATTGGCCAAGGAGAGGTAAAAACGGCAGCACTGCAGGAAAAAATTGATGTCCGCATTCCATTCATCCTCGGTGTATGTCTTTGAGAACAGATCCTCGTCGAAGTCATCACGGATGCTACGTGTCTCCTGGTAGTCGTTTTCTTCTGTGCGCTGGTGGTAATAGTCTGAGAACACCATATAGAGCAATCTTGCTTCTGAGGATGGGTCGAAGTCTGCAGGCACATAATTAGTGGTGAAAGCAATCTTCGGACTATCCTCAAAAGGAATCGTGAAGCTTTGGTTATTCTTAGGGTTTACTGTCATATCTGAAGTAATGTTGTCGTAAAAGAGACCTGTGTTGAGATATCGGTCGCAGTCATCAAGCAACAGCATTTGAGTGTGCTGGGTAACCTGGTCGAAGACATGAGGGTTGTCCATCAGCTTCGGGTTGCGCCCGGAAAGTTTAACAGTCTTCATCAGCAAGGAGAGGGTCTTGAAGAAGAAACTCTTGCCGGAACGACCGTTGCACTCGTTATTCTCGCCGATTTTAT
>NZ_JAIJHU010000097.1:0-5689 GCF_022723415.1 Barnesiella sp.
TGGAGTCCGAGATATGCAGTCAATAGCGGGCTATTGACAAAAATCAAGGGATTCAAGATGCAAGACAGGGGTTCAATATGGCCGGAACATACCTGCTTGCAATGATAATATTATTTCTCAATAAATTTAAAACAGCTTCTTAAACAAGTTTGTTTTTATGCATTCGACTTTACCTATATTTGTATAATGTAGGATTCGTTTCGGCATAACCAAGCTGGAAATATGATTTCCTCTTGTCTCTGCACTCAACTTTCACTATATTTGTAGAATATAGGATGCGGTTCGGCAGAGTCAAATCGGAAATGAGATTTCCGTTTGCCTTTGCGCTCACCTTTCTCTATATTTGTCTCAAACTGAATAATTGTCGTTATGCCTTATTTTTCGATCATAATTCCGGTATATAATCGTCCCGACGAGGTCAATGATCTTTTGGAAAGTCTGTCGAAACAGACCTATAAAGATTTTGAAGTGATAATAGTAGAAGACGGTTCGACGGTATGTTGTGCCGATGCCGTGAAAAGATATGCCAGTATAGTGGATATACACTATTATTATAAAGAAAACGAGGGTCGAAGTATAGCCCGTAATTATGGGCTGGAAAGAGCCGTGGGGAGTTATTTCATTTTTTTTGATTCGGATTGTGTGATTCCGGAAGGTTATTTCGAGGCTTTAAATGCAGTATTGAATCGGCATTATACCGATTGTTTTGGCGGGCCCGATGCTGCTCACGATTCGTTCAGTGACGTTCAGAAGGCAATAAATTACTCGATGACGTCATTCCTGACGACAGGAGGAATCAGAGGCGGAAAAGTTCAACTTGAAAAATTTACGCCGAGAACATTCAATATGGGATTTTCGAGAGAGGTTTATGCTCGAGTCGGGGGATTTAGAGAAATGTTCAGTGAAGACATCGATATGAGTACCCGCATTCGTCAGGCCGGTTTTGGTATATCTCTTATTCGCGATGCTTTTGTCTTTCATAAACGAAGAATTAGTATGCGTTTGTTTTTCAGACAGATTTATATCTTCGGCATGTCGCGCATTTCCCTTTATTTACTCTATCCTGATACGTTGAAACTGGTTCATTGGTTTCCGGCATGTTTTGTCATAGGCACGTTGGCCATGATAATCGCCTCTTTTTTCTGGTGGCCGGCTATCTTGCCGTTAGTGATATATTTGTTTGCTGTTTTCTTAGTTTCATGGTGCGTGAACAAACGGTTGAAAATAGCAGCTTTGTCGGTAGTCGCCAGTATAATACAGTTGGGGGGATATGGCATGGGTTTTCTGAAAGCGTTTTTTTATAAAGTTCTGTTAGGCAGAGGTAGGGACGAGGCAGAAGAGGTGCGTTTGCGAAAAGGAAAATAGCAATGGACAAGAAAAGAGAGAAACTGAAAATTACCGAATGGGCAATCGAGGACCGTCCTCGTGAAAAGATGATGCTACACGGTATCAGGGCGTTGAGTAACGCCGAACTCATAGCAATTTTGATAGGTTCGGGCAATGTCGATGAAACAGCGGTTGAACTCTCCCAACGTATACTCAATTCGGCTGGAAACAGCTTGAACAACTTGGGTAAATACGGAATGGACGATTTTGTAAAGCCATTTAAGGGAATAGGAGAAGCTAAGGCTATTACTATTATGGCCGCTCTTGAAATAGGTCGGCGGCGTCGTGACGAAGAATTGCCCAGACGACCTTCGATAAGCGGCAGTGCTGATGTATATAATTTATTGAGAGGACAGATGATAGACTTGCCTCATGAAGAGTTTTGGGTCTTGCTACTTAATCGGGCCAATCGGGTGATAGATACGATCAAAGTTAGTCAAGGGGGAACTTCTGCGACGGTGGTCGATGTAAAATTAGTTATGCGATCGGCTTTACAACAATTGGCATCGGCTGTTATTTTGTGTCATAATCACCCTTCGAATAATCTTAATCCCAGTCAAGCCGATGATAGGGTAACCGAAAAAATAAGGTCGGCTGCAGCTTTATTCGATATTTCGGTTCTTGACCACATCATTGTTGGTGAAGATGGTTATTTCAGTTATCTCGACGAAGGGCGTTTATGAAGTAGTGCCTATTACTGTTTATTTTCATATAAATCTATCAAGTGCTTGATAACGACTTCTCCCATTAATTGTTGTCCGAGAGCGTTGGGATGCAGTCCGTCATAAAGATATTTATGCTCTTTGGCTTCAACGGCTTCTGTAATACCCGATTCTTCATACATGTTGATTGCCGGACAGTTCAGTTTTTCTCCGGCAAGCAGGATAGCATCGACAAACATCGGTAATTTTTGGGAATGAGAAGAACGCTGGATCGGAGTTAGCAATACGATTTCGGTATCGGGACTGTATTTACGAATGATGGAGACAGCCCAGTTTATAGCTCCATATAAAGTTTTTCTGTCTGCCTCTTGGTAGGGCTTGTCCAGTTCCGATGGATCTCCGATAGGCTTTCCGTTAGAACTATCGTTCGTTCCGCAGGATATAATGACAATAGTCGGGTCGAATGTAGAATTTTTAGTTTTTAATCCGGTCAAAGGAGCAGGGGTGGAAGTATGGAATTTTTCTCTTTCGGCTTCCGATATAATTTCACCTTCGGGTACTATCAGTTGTAAAAACCGATATACTTGATTGGATATGACATTATTTGTGTGTACACCGTCGTATACGGGTTTCGGATTCGTATCGACAGTTGTCCCTTGATAGTCGGTCCATTGGGCTCCCGACACGGCTAAGTTGGTTAGTTCCATGTCGAAATGTTGGGCTGTGATCCATGCCCATGAATCTTTGGGCGCTGTGATGCTGTTGCCGATGGCGACTATTTGTTTTCCGTATAAAGATTCTGTTTGCTTTTTTCCTTCTTGGGATTGGCAACAAACAAGGAGTATGGAAACTAATCCGGCTGTAATAATGAGATGGAAGATGTTTTTCATTTTATAATATGAATAAAACCTGCTACATTTCGGTAACAGGTTTTGTAAAAAAAGATTAATTCCTAATTTTTATTTCTTTGCAGAAGTATATCGCTTATTCAATAGTTCGACCACTTCGTTGGTTATGTCATATTGAGGATTGATATAAAGCGTGCTGGCATTATTGAAGATAGCCTCGTATTTCTTTTCTTTATTATATTCTTTGATAAAGAGATTGATCGAGTCGTTCATTTGCATCAACATTTTTTGTTGTTCCAGCATATTTTCGTTTTCCAATCTTTGAGCATATTCTTGCAAGTCGGCAGCCTTTTTTTCCAATCGTTGATATTCTTGTTGGGCTCTTTCGGGAGAGAGGAAAGCGTTATTTTGATATTTACGTTGAAAATCGTCTTGTTCTTTCTTCAATTGTCTCGCTTTTTCGTTGATGGATGCTCTTGCGTTTTCTTGCTTGTTGATCATCTTTTCATTTAGATCTTTGGCATAGTTGTATTTTGAAAGCAAAGAATCTACATTAATATAGGCGATAGGCAGTTTGTCTCCGTAAGAAGAAATAGTAGTGTCATCGCTTACGGATTGGTTCGGAGCAGCCTGTTTATTGCCGCATTGTACCATCAATAAAGAAAGGGCAACCACAGTTGTAATCCGGATTGCAAGGGTGAATGTTTTCATAATTCGTATTTATCAGTCTAAAAATTTATATTGCGTTTACCAGATCGTTTTTTCCGTTCTAGGGCATCGGTCGATACAGCACAAACGATTCCTTTATTTCGTAAATGCCGGTTGTCGCTGATGTGCGAACTCGGGAAACGACCTCCTTTCACGAAGAAAACTCTTATTCCCAAAAGAACGACAGCCACTGCAACAAACCCTACGGTAAAAAGTAAAATATTCCACATTTTGACTATATTTGATTACATCGAATATAGACCGAGGTTCGGAGTGAAAAATGGACTTGTCCATTTTGTCCTTCTCTTACCTTTCACTATATTTGTATAGTAAAACAAAGATAAGCGATATATAGCAAAAACAAACTCATTGATTGTGCTTTTACATTATCTTTGTTTTGCAAAGATAGGAAAGGAAAATGTGATTTCGGTCGAAGAATGGAAATATTTTGCCGACAGAATCGGCAAAAGAGTGAATTTTAACATAAATTTCTTCGAATACAGAAAGTTTAGCAGTGATCAAATTGCAACTAAAATATAAAAAGTATGGACATAAAAGAGCTGAAACCGACATCAATTTGGCACTATTTTGATGCGATAACCGGGGTTCCCCGCCCTTCGAAAAAGGAGGAACGTATTCGTGAGTTTTTATTGAACTTCGCTAAGGAGCAGAACCTTGAAGTAAAGGTCGATAAAACCGGGAATGTAGTTATTACCAAAGAAGCTACTCCGGGTTGTGAAGGAGCTCCTACGGTAATATTGCAAGCTCACATGGATATGGTGTGTGAGAAAAACGGAGATGTGAAGCATGATTTTGAGCGAGATCCTATCGAAACGTATATAGATGGAGAATGGGTGAAGGCTCGCGGAACGACATTAGGAGCCGATAACGGTATAGGTATGGCGGCAGCTATGGCTGTTCTTGCCGATGAAGAGTTGAAGCACGGACGGATACAAGCTCTGTTTACGGTCGATGAGGAGACGGGCTTGACAGGAGCTTTCGGGTTAGAGTCCGGAATGATCGATGGCAAATATTTATTGAATCTCGATTCGGAAGATGAAGCCGAGATTTTTATCGGCTGTGCCGGAGGTATCGATACGACGTCGACTTTTACATATAAGCAAGAAGCGTTACCCGCCGGTAAATTTTATTTACGTGTCGAGGTAAAGAATCTTTTGGGAGGCCACTCCGGCGGGGATATTCATTTGGGTCGAGGAAACGCCAATAAATTGTTGGCTCGTTTTTTATGGTTGTGTATGCAACGTCACGAAGTGCATTTGTGTGCTATCGACGGTGGTAATTTACGCAATGCCATACCGCGGGAGGCAATGGCTGTCATCGCGGTAAACCCCGAGGAAAAAGAGGCTGTTCGAGCCGAGTTGAATCATTATGCTGCCGATGTCGCTGCTGAACTGAGCGGAGTTGATCCCCATGTGACTGTGGACATGGTGACTGCCGATACTCCTGAATTTATGATAGAGGATAAAGTCGCCCGTGCTTTGATAAGCGCTCTTTATGCAGCTCCTCACGGAGTAATAGCCATGAGTCACGATATAGAGGGCTTGGTGGAGACTTCGACCAATTTGGCATCTGTTAAAATGACCGAGCCGGGTAAGATTGTCGTGGCAACCAGTCAGCGCAGTTCGGTAGAGTCGGAGAAATACGATATCGCTTATCAAGTTGAGTGTCTGTTCCGTTTGGCCGGAGCTGAACCTTCTCATGGCGACGGGTATCCGGGCTGGAAACCCAATATGCACTCTCGCATTAAAGATATTGCAGTCGAGGCTTATCAAGAATTATACCAACAGACACCTGCTATCAAGGCTATTCATGCCGGATTGGAGTGTGGATTGTTTTTAACGAAATATCCTCAGCTCGATATGATTTCATTTGGGCCTACATTGCGGGGAGTTCATTCGCCCGATGAGATGATGCATATTCCGGCGGTAGAGAAATTTTGGAACCATTTGGTTTTGATTTTGGAAAAAGTTGCGTTGGAATAACGTGTTGAGGGAGAGACGGGAATTTTGAAAAATATCTCTCCATTTATTCGAACAAAAAAGAGGGAAGCCGATTAATCGGCTT
>NZ_JAIJHU010000040.1:0-33772 GCF_022723415.1 Barnesiella sp.
CTTCAATGAACTTCTCTCTCCAACGGCGGCCCCGTGGCCTCCCCGTTTTGCGAAAGTGCTGCAAAGATACTGCCTTTCTCTATTACATTCCAAATTTTTTTCAATGTTTTTTTGAATTATTTTTTAAATAAAATATAACCATATAATATTCTGCATTTTACAGAATTATTTTTTTATTGAATATTTTATTCCTCGCCTCTATTTTTATTATATAAATTCCTCGATCGACATTTATCGCTATTTGGTTTTTCCCCTCAGCAGCCACTGCATATAACATTTGCCCAGATAAATTGTAAACCGATATTCGTTCGGAACCACAAAGAGTCGCTATTATAATTTGCCGTCCCGACACATATACGATCGGATCACATGATCGAACAGATGTAACAGCCGAGATATCGGCCGTAACGGCTCTCTGTACCGAAGACCAATTTGAAACAACATCTTTACATACCGAACGGACTTGATAGCCATACTCTGTCTGAGGAGAAAGCCCCTCTATAACATGAGTCGTAATATTCCCGACCTTTTCCTGAGAGAAAATATCCTTAACACAAGCTCCATAAGTAATCGAAGCATCATCGACAGCTACGTTTCCTTTTTCTTTATGTGCATAAACGACTTTTACCGAAGTTACCTGCTCATCGATCGAAAAGGTATATTCGGGATAATTCTTAGAAGTATCGACATATCGCAATGTATCAATAGCTGTCCAACTATTATCCGATTCTTTCTCAACAACAATGTAGGATCCCGTCCCGGAGGATGCAAAACGATACATAAACGAAAACTTTACTATACCCTCGTTATACCGAGGGGTCTGTAAATATTCTCCCGTATTTTTCAATGCGACCGAAGGAGCCGACACTCCGCTACTTGCCGCAGATGTATAATTACCAGAAGCTGTTCCCTCCCAATTATCGGGCAGAGGTTTTCCGGACGAATCTACTTCGTCAAATCCCTCAGTATAAACATGTTGTTCACCAGTCTGTGTAAAACAAATTATCTCATAATTATCGGCTCCCTGAACTTCTTCCCAATTTATTCGGAAAGTACTATCGGTTATATCCGAGGCATCGAGCAACTGCGGCACAGCCAGAGAATCTGTCTCAAATTGCATGCTGTATGCGGCCTTTACTATACCCAAAGGTATAACAGCGCTCACTTGATAGGTGTAGCGAGTCAACGGTCGCAATTCGGTAAAACGATAGTTTTGTACGAGCCCGATTGACTTATCGGTCTGTATATATTCCCGTTTGTCGTCAAGCTGCATACGAAAAAGCCCTATCCTCGAAAAATCATCTTTCGGAGACGATATCCACTCTTTCCCATTATATCGTGATGTAGGGTGTGTTATCTCGGAACGGCGATACAACGTTTTATCTTGCCCCCAATAAGCTATTTCCCCGGCAACACCCACCACATCAATCATTATACCATCGCGACAAAGCGCAACAGCATCATTCCCATTGAAATTGAGAGGCGAAGTTTCTCCCCCGGGAATAATCTGCGAAGCCTTAGCGATTAACTCCCCATCAGTCGATAGCGAATTTAATAATAAATAGGTCTCTCCGTTATTTAATATAGAAGGTCCTAACGGAGTATCGTTCACGAAAGAACCACTGCCATTAACCTCCATTCGCAAACTGTATGCAGAAAGGTCGACCGGGACTCCTGTTCCGTTATAGATTTCAATCGCTTTATTATACCCCGATCCCTCGACATAAGCCGAAATAATCAAATCTCCGGCAGAGGTATTCCCCGACCAAAGAGAAACTTGGTAATCGATAGCTTCGGGGTAATTAATCCAATGTATCAAAGCCTCGGTGGCCGTAACATCGGATGCCGAGGTTTCTATAAACGAAGGGACTGAAACTACTTGTACCGGTATGCGGTACGGGGTCTCAATGCCCCCTCCCGAAATAATCACCGTATCGCGATATTCTCCTTTCCTCAGCTCTCGACACGATATTTCAACTGTACAACCATCGTGCACTTCTTGTGCCGACACTTCGTAATCGGAAAGTTCAAATATACCTCCTATCGCCCACGAGAGGGACAAAGAAGAGGTGAGGTTGTTTCCCAATATATCAAGTTGTTCGCTTTTATTATCACCCAACATAATCACCCCCATATCCATGATTTGATCCCGACGAGGCAAAGCCAAGAAAGGGAGAGTCTCTGCGGGGAACCTGAACGGGTCTTCCCGATGAGCTCCCCATATATACTCGACCAAATCGGGATAATCTATATAAGGATTTCGATTCCCCTGTATGGTATAAACCGAATCGTTCCTCGCCAACTCTCTTTCGCACGGAGGGTCTTGCGAATGCCACTCCAACAGCATGTCCAACGCCCACTCTTTCCATACCGGATAAGTATTGTTATCGAGCATAGGCGACTGCCAATAGTCACACAAGTTTTCATAGGCCGTTACGACATAGAAATAGGCACGAGCAAAATCGCCCTTATACTCGTCGGCAGGTTCGAAGCAACGGTCGGTATAATCTACTCCCCAACCATTCTTTCCTACCTTCGAGACCCCATTGTCAAAGCCAGAAACTCCCGTGACCTCACCCAACGGCAAATTGTTTTTAGCGGAATTGGCCGATCCGTCTGCCGGGAACAAATGATGCAAATCCCTATAAGCATTATTTTCATAAGCGCCCCACCAACTTTTCGGGAAAGAGTGCTCTATATGCATGCCCCCGACGGCATTAAAGCCATCGAAATAGCGTATTTCATCGGAATACCTGTCCCACACACTGCCATCGTCTTTACGGTCTGTTCGGGAGAAGCCCTCCCACGTGGCATCTTCCCCACTACCATAACCGAGTGTATGCATCGAACTTATTATTTCGTATAATGCAGTTTTCAACTCAGCTCCATGTTTTCCATCGGCCGCATAATAATAGCCCGCAGGAACTGTGGCATCAAGCCGAAATCCCAGAAACGAAATTCCCAATACCCCGAAAATTATCCGGGCACAATTTTTCATAGTACTCATAATACAGATTTTTAATCTCAACGCGAGCTATGCACTCTCACCGTATTTTGTAACGACGGAGATACAACCTTCACGATATAAATTCCTTCGGGCAACTCCCATTCGACCTCCTCGCTATGCAAAATCCGCGAGCCACACAAACGCCCGTCCATCGTATACCACGAGGCAACAGCATTCATCGGGGCATTGAGTATATGCAACACATTCCCAGAGGTAAATATCAAAACACGATCTGCCTCCATATCATCGACAGCAGCCGACCACGTAGAGACTGAAATCGTATTAGACACCGACTGAGCCTCTTCCCCGATATAGGGAGTCACCGTATAATGATACTGCACAACGGGAGTTAAATCGGATACCATATATTCGTTTACATCTCCTACTCGACGAGGATATCCTTCTAAAACAACAGGGGTAGAACCTCCACCGCTCTTCACCACTACGCTATGCAGATAGACCCGATGATCGCTCTTGGCCATCAAGGTGATTGTTGATGTTTTCGTTCCCTCCTTCACCGGAATAGTTGTGGTCGTAGTACCATCGAGGTTAATCTGGCTAATCTCTTGACCATCGACCGAAACAAACAACACAGACAGATCTTCTTTATAAGGTTCGGCCACTACCGTTATCGATACATCTCCGGCCGATAAATCAAGGATAGGAGTAGTAGCGCTACCGTCCTTACTACCCGAACCTAATCGTAATTTTCCCGATTCAACAGCAGTATATCCCTCATAGGTCCACGAATCGGGCTTCGACGAAAACGTCACGTCCAATATGTCCTTCTCAGGAACACTCGACGAATAGTCGTCGTACCACACATTCAATTCATAATCAGTTGCTTCCGATTTCGGAGTCCAAACCGCCACAAAAGAATTTTTCGTAATATCTTTCGCCGGCAATGCGACAAAATCGTCGATAGCCTGCCCTTTCAAATTAACGATAATCGGAGACTTTAACCCACCTCCCGATATTTCCAAAACAGCTTCGTGCGAACCTACTACCGAAGAACGATAGGCTAACTCGACAGTTGTTCCATTATTAACCTCATCGGCTGTAAGTTCCCGACGATTCACCGAAAAGCACTCACTATCATTACCCCCTACTTCAACCGAAACAGCACTCTCGATATTACGTCCTCTAACAGATAGTTGAACCGTTACCGGTGAAGAACTATTCACCGAAGCGATTCCCATATCGACAGTCGATCCGTTTCGAGGAGCCTCGATATACGGAGCATCTCCTCCATCTGGCATAAAGGGGATATTACGACTGTCTCCAAAGATGAGATCGACCAATTCGGGATAATCGATAAACGGGTTCCGATTTCCTTGACGCGACTCATAGACAGCTTCATTTCTATCCAATTCTTTTTGGCTAACGGGGTCTTGTTCGTGCCAACGAAGTAACATATTGAGTTGCCAATCGATAATATGAGGATAATTAGAAACAAATATACTTCCCCAATTCGTTATACGGTTTTGATACCGAGTAGCAAAGTAGAAATAAGTACGCGCAAAATCTCCTTTATATTCATCGTTCGGCTCGAATACCGTACCCGAATAACCGGGAGTCACACATTTCCCCCATTTGGAAAATCCATTTTTCGAGCTCGATGCGCCAGAGCCTACCTCTCCAAACGGATTATTACTACGCATTCCATTTATTTTTCCATCGGTTGGATAGACATGCCACACATCGGACTTCATAGGCGACTGCTCACTAAACCAGCTTTTAGGAACCGAGTGCTCCCTGTTATAGCAATCGCCTTCAACCCCATATGTGCCACATTGATCGGTTCCAAAAGTATAGTTCGTTATATCGGAATACATATCCCACACTTTCCCATCGGAACGTCTGTCTGTCGTTTTATAAAGATTCCACAAGCCATTATAACCTACATCGGTTGCATCGTTTAAGATGGTAGACAAACTTTTTTGCAAATCCTCACCGCTTTTTCCAACAGCATCATCATAATATCCGGCAGGAATCTCTGCAAATACAAAGAACGGAAACAAGCAAGTCAAAACGACAAGCAACAAACAGTTACGTGAAATACAGTTCATTATCTATTATTTAAGTTATATTTTTAGAAAAGGGACGTAAAGATAATAATAAAATATCAAAACCGTTTTAAAATCGATGGATTTCACAAAAAACAACAAAGCCGACTATCTATTAAGATGTCGGCTTCTATCTATATAACTAACCTGTTCTTTCAATCTATCCCTGAATCGAGCACTCCCGAAAAGCCTCGTTTTTTATCTTTCCAAATCTGATACCTATAAACCAAGCAAGTCGTCACAAAATAAACTCCTGTTAGAATCCATAACATCGTATAGGCATGACGCACATCATAAATACCAGCCCCGGCCGTATTCATACGTACAAAGCCTTCTATTCCCCAAGTAGACGGAATGAGAGCACCCAACCACTTCCAGTACTCCGGCATGGCATAACGAGGCCATGTAATACCCGATATGAACAAAAATATAACCGAAGTAAAGACAAACAACAAGAAAGAACTTTCGCGTTCTCGAACAAATATAGATAGCGTCATTCCAAAAAATATAGAAGATAACAAGAACGGAACGGCAAAAGAATAAATTTCTACCTGACTACCTATCTGCGGATATTTAAAAAGCCACGGAATAAAATGTAATATGTATGCCGTACATAAAATATACAAGCTAAAATAGCACAATGATTTGCCTATCACCAAATGCAATACATTATTGTGCATGTGTTCTCGTCCACTGTAAAACAGGTGTAACTGTCGATGTTCATAAATTCCCCCAGCCATCATACCAATTCCCAAAATAAGGCTCTGCTGTAAAATCAACACCAATATGGCAGGCAACAAAAACGATGCCAAACCCGACTCTGGATTATACAAATTAATAGAGCTATACGGAATGGGTTGTGTCGCTACATTGATTTGTTCCTGCGTGGCTCCACCCAAAGCCTGAGTCTGTAACTTTCCTCCGAGGTTCATCGTCACATCGGTCAACGCAATTAAAAAACCTTTGTAATTCAAGAGAATACTCATATCCGAATAGAACGAAACGACACTTTGTTCACCTCGCTCTATTTTTCGACTGAAATCTTCCGGAATAAACAATATTCCATAACAATGCTTTTCATACATCATGTGCTTCGCCTCGTCCATATCGGCACAATACGAAACGATATGCGCATTCGGTGTCGCGTCCATCTCACGAGCGAGCTCCCGGCTCAAAGGGGTACGGGCATTATCCACGACGACCATAGGCACTTCCCTCACTACCTCAGGGTTATACACTGCGGCATATACAATCGGATAAGCGAATGGTAAAGCAAAGAAAAACAGCACGATTCCCAAATCATGAAAAACAGCACGGTATTCCCGCCGCCAAATGTAATAAATGTCGGACAAACCTATTTTTATAGAATGAAACAATTTCATATCATTTTATTTTTACATCACGGTACATATACTTGACGCATCAAAGCCTTTTTCAACCGGGGTAACAACGGAGTGGATGCCACCGCAAACAAAATCAATGCGACATAATGTACACGCGAATAATAAAGAGGTATTCCATTCAATGCCTGATCTACATAAATCAAAAAATAATGCCGTACAGGCAATACATACGAGATAGCTTGGAACGGCAAATACATAGCCGGCACAGGGAAAGAAAATCCCGCGATAGAAAGAGACAAGACTCCCACCAAACCACCGACACTCAACCCAATTCTTAACGAAGGCGCAAAACACATAATAATTACCGCAAAACTCTGTGAAGCGACAACCAACAAGAACATCGCGAAAATCATGTGCCAAATGCTGTTATGCATCGGGAAATGCAAATAACCGTATAGCAACGACAAGTATAAAAGCCCCATCGAAAAAAATATGATCGTTTGGGGAATGAGTTTACCTGTAATAGCAATAATAATCGAATCGTCGGCAGTCCGCAACCATTCCCTCGACGTGGCTCGTTTCATCTCAGATCCGATACTGAAAACCGTAACCAACAGAATCATCAATTGCAATAACCCGGGAAGAAAAGAATTATTCAGATAAACCGAATAGCTAATCCACGGATTGCCCAACGCATGCATATCCGTCGCTATCGGCTGCAACTTAGCCATAATCTGTGACTCCTCGGCTCCCGCAGAAAGTAATACTTGGCGCACGACTGCACCCGAAGCTAACACCGACATGGTTTTGAAACTTTTATATAGCAGCGACGCAGGAATGTAATAGGCATCATTCGTATAAAAAGAAATTTCGGGTTGACGACCGGCGATAGCCTTCGCTTCAAAATCCTCAGGAATAATCAAAAATCCGAAAATATCACCCGACTGCATCAACTCCCGAGCCTCGGTAAAGCTATTCAACTTATAGGCAACATCGACCGACTCCTGAGATCCAAGCTGTTGAATAAAATTCCTAGACGTAGAGGTGTGGTCGTGATCGACAATCGCTACCGGAATCTTATGAGGTAACCCTTCGTGCATCAAGGAAAGCAGGAATATGCAACTGAATAGCGGCGCTCCTACCATACAAAGTACATAGATAGGACGCGAAACCAGTTGTTTCAATTCCCGGACAATAGTAGCCCAAAGCCCCGTTTGATATTCCATTCGTTCTGACATATAGACATTCTCGAAGTTACAGAACTTCCATTTTATTTTTTATCTCTTTTCAACAATACCGACATTCCCGGACGTAGATTATCGACCGGTTCGACCGGACGGGCTTTCACTTGGAAAGTTTTGGCATCGTATTGCCCGGTAACTTTCGTAGCGCGCCATACCGCATAAGATCCCATATCCCGAATATAAAATACTTTCAAAGTCACTTCCTTATTTTCCAATGCCGGAATTATAGCCTGTACTTCGGCTCCCATAGTCAAATTTTCTAACAAGTCTTCCCGAACATTGAACGAAACCCACATATCGTCGAGTTTCAATACATTCATAATCGGAGCACCTAAACTCACCAATTCCCCCACATTCGGAAAAATATCGGAAATTTCACCGTCGGTAGGAGCCGTCAGATAAGAATCCGACAAAATAGACTCGACCTCTGCGACACTACCTTGTGCGGCGGCGACCATAGCGGCAGCGGCAGCCTTATCCTCGGCCTGCGCACCGGCCTTTGCCATTTCATATTGCGATTTAGCCGCACTTTCAGTAGCGACCATTGCTTTATAAGCAGCCTCGGCTTCATCGCGTTTTTGTTCCGAAACTACTCCTTTCTTATACAACGACTGCATACGCTCATACGTCTTCTTGGCGATCGTTAAACCGGCTTGAGCCTGTTGCCACATATCATAGGCAGAATTCAACAGTTCCACGCGCGTACCACTGTCCACCTTTTTATTCTGAGCCTTAGCTACGGTTTCCATAGCCTCGGCCTGTGAAAGTTTCGCCTCTACCAACGAAGAATGAATATGTACCAATGTATCCCCCGCCAGAACATGCTGTCCCTCCTCTACCATGAATTCGACCACTCGGCCGGGCAACTTTCCTGAAACCCGTACTTGTGTCGCTTCGGCTTGCCCTTGAATAATTTGGGGCTCCGGTTTAAGCAAGAATAATCCGATCAAGGCCAAAACAACTATAATGACAATCAAAGCAATGAGGCCTACGACCAAACTGCGCTCTTTCTTTTCTCTTAGATTTTCCATTGTAAATCTGTTTTGCTATTTTTTATATTTTCTATTTTCAATATTTCATAGTGCCCAAAGCCTTAGCCAAATAAACCTCGCAAAGTCGGGTATCGATTTCGGCATCTATTTTTTCCGATTGGGCTTCGAGCCATGCTGTTTGAGCTTCAAGAACATTTGTCGTCGTAAGTACTCCCTCTTGAAATCCAAGTTGCGCATTTCTCAAATTTTCATCGGCTTTCTCCAAATTTTTCACAGCCATTTTATAAGTTCTATAAGCCTCCGAAGTTTTAAAAGCCGCTTGACTTACCTGCAATTCTATCTTTTCTTTCACGTCGGCCAATTCCAACTTGGCAACAACCGCTTCACTCTTAGCGGCACGAATCTTATTGTAGTTCTTTCCCCAATGAAGGATTGGAATATTGAGCATTACTCCCACGCTGAACATACCGTCGAACTCGTTTTTAAATCCGTTAAATACGTTGGGATTAGTAAAAGAATAAGTCCCCACCAAAGCCAACTTGGGTAACATATCGGAAAGAGCCAAGTTTTTCTTCTTTTCATAGATTTTCGCCGCATAATTAAGACTCAACACTTCGTTCCGATTTTTAAAAACCTCCTCCATATTATACGACAACGGAGTCTCCTGCGGAGCTACACGCTCCAACGATTCATCTTCAAGCGTAAATATAGAATTGACCGGCAACCCGCAGATTTGAGCCAAAGCCATACGCGACAAAGCCAATCCGTTATCGACCTTAGCAAGGGTTATCTGAGCGGCATTCAACTTCACGGCCACGGTCAATCCGTCCGACTGAGTCGCAACTCCTTCGGCTATCATCTCTTGTACATGCCGGTTCAACGTATCGAGTAAAGCCGTATAACTCTCGGCCAGTTTTCTCTTATGAACGAGAGAGACCACTTGCCAATAAGCCTCATCTGTCTGATAAATAATTTCCTTCTCGGCCGTATTCTTCTGCGACACCGCCAACTTCTCGGCATATCCGGCAATATCGTTCAATGCCTTTATCTTACCTCCCATAAAAATAGGTTGCGTCAGTGTCACCAACCCGGCATACACATTATGTACATCGAACTCGAAAGCCTCTTTCGGGATCATGGCGACAGTCGACGGTATAGGCTGCCCGTTGTTCAATATAGGTTGCCCGGTCGCCGGGTTAGTTACCACATTATACTTGTATTCTTGACTGGCTAAATCGAATGTCTTTGTAGGCAAATATTGGTCGGACTCCAAAAGCGATATCGACTTTTGATTATACATATAAGACCCGGTAAAATCTATTCCCGGGAAATAAGCTCCCCTAGCCGATTTTTTTGTATAGCCTGCCCCTTTCACCTTTTCTTCGGCTATACGTAGTTGCTTATTATTCTTTAATGCCATCTGTCGGCAAGAATCGAGCGAAACCGGTTGTTGTGCCGAACCCATCAGAAAAGATAACAAGAAGGCTGCTAACAATGCCCTCCCTGCCCATATGCTTCCATTTATTTTCATACGCTTCTATTTATCTCTTACTTTTCTTTAACGGAACTAATACTTGTTTTGCTTATAGTTGCATAAACAATTTTATTTCTTAAAAAAATAATGCACCCGGCATTACACCGCAAAAATACGCCGAGTTTAGCATTAAACAAATATTTAAAGATTTTAGTTTTCTATTTTTACTATTTTTTAAGAATCGGCTTTGAATTGTTCCACGCTGTATTCGAAAGCTATTTTCGAAAGCATTTTTCATGAACGAAAAAAACTCAATAACCAAACGATAGAATGCTACCGAAAATATACTTCATAAGATACATAGAAGAATCATCTCTCTACGCAAAATATCAACTCAGTCGATATTTTCTCCTTTTATACCTCTAACCCCTCAATCAAAGATTATATGATTTTTTCACCCCCCTCGCCCTGCGGGCTCTTCCCCTATTGCTGCGCGACACAGGGGGAGAGGGCTAAAACTCACTTCGGAGATTTCAATAGAGGAGAGGAGTTGAATAATCTGGTACTAACTATGAAGTGAAATGTTTCCGGTTAGGTTCAACTTGTTCAATTTTTTGGGGCACTTCACAAATGAATAGAGGGTTACTTTTAAACTCCTCCTCTGTGTTTTGCACGGCAAAATATAGGGAAGATGGCACGTAGTGACGGAGGGGTTAAATTTTTCAAGAATCTATTCGGCCGCTTTTTAACCATTCATCAAGAAGACAGGAATACACTTATCGACAAGAGATTCATCGCTAAAATTCAAGTCTGCCTCCCCACAAATTATCGACAAAGCCAAAATATCGATAAAATCGGGAAGAGCTTTACCCATACTTTCACATCGGCCCGATTCTCCAAACAAATACAGAGGCGGAAGCTATTGTTTCAAAGTGAACGAACGAGTCCCTATCTTATAGTTATCGGCAAAGATATCCACGCGATATTCCCCGGGATATAAAAATTCTTCCACGGCCCAATACATTGTCACGTCATTCAATTCTTCACCTGTATATTCAATCAATTTTCGGCAAGAATAATTTATTTCACGATCTTCAAAAGGAAATACATCGGCCCTATCTTTCACCAATACATCTCCATCGGGTTTTACAATACGGGCATAAATATATTTCTCACCGACTTCGGCCGTTACATTTTTGGCTATGGAGAATGTTATCTTTATTTTATCGGTCTTTTTAATTTTTTTTGCAGTTTTTCCTCTCGAATCTATCGGAGTCACCACAATACCTACGGCATCGAGCTTTGCCGCTAATGTTACCTTTTCGGTCAATTCCTCTCGTTCTTGTTTCAATTGACTTGCTGTTTGCGCTACCTCTCTATACCGCCGGGTCACCTTCGCATTCTCTTCCCGCAACTGTTTATTGGCAACATTCAACGAATCGATTTGCATCACATAATGACGCATAATTCCCCGCAGCGTAGTCAACTCCCGCTTTAATTCCTCGATACGAGCCGAACTCGTATTTTTCACAGTCCGCAACTCTTCCAACAATCGTTGAACTTTCACCTTCTCGGCATCGAGCTTTTCGATCAACGAATCGTTATTGAACATCATCTTCTGTCCCTCGAACTGATCGTACTGGGCAGCCAAATCGCTATATTCTTTTTCAAGCTCGCTCCGCTGTTTGTCTATCTCCACTTGCTCCTTGAAATCGGACATTGCTTTATGTTGCATGTATATGAAAATCCCGGTTCCCAACAATGCGACGACCAGAACAGCGATAACAACCCATACCAAATTACTCCTTTTCATAATATACAGAAGCTTATTTTTTCTTGCAAAAGTAAATCATTATCGAATATCAATCAAGAACAGACAGATTATTTAAGTTATAAATGTTAAATTATATTCTTCCTCAAATTCGAAAAAGGAATCATGCAGCTCTTCATTTCACCAAAGAAATATTGGAAGGACAAAATCTTTTTGTCATAAAAATAATTAAGTTAACACCGTTGCAAGCTATTTTCCCTATCTTTGTGAAATCTTAGATAAGTTATGCACCTAAGCGATTATGGGAAAAATAATTGATTTTTTCAAAAAGCACCCGATAATCAAAACGTTAGTATTGATGATTATCGTTTTTTTTCTGCTGATAGCACTCACTCTATACGGGTTAAAGCTATATACACGGCACGGGAAAGCGGTCATTGTCCCCGAGGTCAAAACAATGATTTTACCCGATGCTCTACGCATTCTCGATCGGGAAGGATTTCGGTACGACATAATAGACTCTCTGTTTATCGACGGTGCGGTTCCGGGCAGTGTCATCGAACAGACCCCTGCGGGCGGCAGCAAAGTAAAAGACGGTCGAATTATTTATCTATCGATCAACGCTTACTCCCCCAGAATGATTTCTTGTCCAAAAGTCTCCGATATGTCGCTTCGCCAAGCTCTTTCCACCTTAGAAAGTGTAGGGTTGACAGACATTAAAACACAAAATGTACCATCGGAATACCCCGATCTCGTTATCGGTATACAATACAAAGGCGAAAACCTCGAACAAGGAGATAAAATTCCTGCGGGAAGTTCCTTAACTCTACTTGTGGGAGACGGCATACCCGAAGAATATCCCGACTCGACGATCGACGAGATTCCACAAAATGCGGAAGAAGCACCTCTCACCGATGAAAGTTGGTTTAACTAAACAATCTCGAATGCAATGAACACTTGCGACGAAGACATAGAAGCCGATGACAAAATCATCGCAGAAGAAGGTGAGCGGGAATTGTATGAACACTTCCGGTTCGTGGCAGACAAAGGACAAAATCTATTACGAGTAGATAAATTTCTCGTAGCACGTCTCGAAAGTTCTTCCCGTAACCGGGTACAACAGGCAGCCGAAGCTGGCTGTATTCTCGTAAACGGGAAAGCGGTCAAGTCGAACTATCGCGTAAAGCCGCTCGATGTCGTGTCTGTCGTCATGGATCGACCCAGATACGAATTCGAGATCATACCCCAAGACATACCGCTCGATGTCGTATACGAAGACAAAACCGTCTTGGTTGTCAACAAACCGGCAGGATTGGTCGTACACCCCGGACACGGGAATTATAGCGGGACACTGGTAAACGCTCTGGCATACTATTTCCGGGATACCCCCGACTATGATGTAAGCGACCCCCGTTTGGGATTGGTACACCGTATCGACAAAGACACTTCCGGATTATTAGTCATAGCCAAGACTCCCGAAGCCAAAACAAACTTGGGATTACAGTTTTTCCATAAAACTACCCAAAGACAATACGTAGCTTTGGTATGGGGTATTATGGAAAATGACGAAGGAACGATAACCGGAAATATCGGTCGTAGCCTCAAAGACAGATTACAAATGACCGTATTTCCCGAGGGAGACTTCGGTAAACATGCGGTAACTCATTATAAAACCTTAGAAAGATTGGGATATGTTTCTATCGTCGAGTGTAAGCTCGAAACTGGGCGGACACACCAAATTAGGGTACACATGAAACATATCGGACACACTCTTTTTAACGACGAACGTTACGGGGGAGACCAAATTCTCAAAGGAACGACCTTTACCAAATACAAACAATTTGTACAAAACTGCTTTGAAATTTGCCCCCGGCAAGCCCTACACGCCAAAACTCTCGGATTCAAACACCCCGTAACAGGAGAAGAGATGTTTTTCGATTCCCCCATACCGCAAGATATGACCTTGCTGTTTGACAAATGGCGTAATTATACGGCCAATCGAGATATATAAAACATAAGAATAAAAACAATAGACGGTTCTATACCTTAAAAATATTAATGTTATGGAATGCCCAAAAGAATTTGACGATATTCGACCTTTTTACGACAGTGAATTTCACGACAAAATGAAAGTTCTGGTTACAGAACCCGGATTCGAGCACGCTGTTCGTTACGTACTCCGCGACATTAACTACGAACTATTCTGCCAAGAATTGTTGACTATCGACAACAAAAAAGACTTTCAATTACTGGTTATGCGCTCTTTCCTAGAAGGGCTAACTCAGAAAACCACCAAAGGACTTACCGGGAACAATCTCGATGTACTCGATAAGGCAAAAAGCTACACATTCATGTCCAACCATCGCGACATTGTGCTCGATGCCTCTCTACTCAATCTGCTACTCATTCGAAACGGAATAAAAACCAGTGAAATAGCCATCGGAAACAATCTGCTCATATACGACTGGATATCCGATTTAGTTCGGCTCAATAAGAGTTTTATCGTCAAACGAGACGTAGGCGTGCGCCAAATGCTCGATGCCGCCCGACAGCTATCGGGATACATACATTTCGCTATAACGAAAAAAAACGAATCGGTATGGATAGCCCAACGGGAAGGCCGTTCGAAAGATTCCGACGACCGCACACAAGAATCTCTCATTAAAATGTTAGGCATATCCGGAGAGGGAGACCTCATCAATAATTTGAAAGAAATAAACATTGTTCCGGTCTCCATATCCTACGAATATGATCCCTGCGACTATCTCAAAGCACACGAGTTCCTGCTCAAACGAGACAATCCCGATTTTAAAAAATCCCAAAGAGACGATTTGCACAGCATGGAAATAGGTCTACTCGGCTTCAAGGGTCGTGTACATTTTCAAATATCCCCGTGCATCAACGACGAACTCGACAAATTATCGGCAATCGACGAAAAATCGGAATTACTGTCCAACATACTCAAAGTAATAGACAAGGCCATTCATACCAATTATAAAATATATCCCGGTAATTATATCGCTTACGATATTCTAGACGGACAGAAACGTTTCGCCGACCGTTACACAAATAAAGACCAAACCACTTTTGCCAATTACCTAAACTCACAATTGGCAAAAATCCCCGACGTAACGAGTAAAGACAAAGACTTCCTAAAAGAGCGCATTCTCTCCATGTACGCCAATCCGTTGAAAAATCAATTGATAGCATTAGGGCAAGAAGCCTAAATGACAACACAATAAGGAAACGATGAGTGTTTTCAACGCAACACTCATCGTTTCCTTCTCAACATTCGATAAAATTATATGCGGTTACCCCTTCTTCTCATTTTACTTCCACTGTTGGCTCTATCGGCCGATTTCTATATCTTTCGACGCAACTTCCGTCATAAATCTAAATGGATAAAAATTCTTTGGTGGGGCCTTTCCTTAGTCACTCTCCTTCTCGTGTGTATAGGGGTGACGGGGCTATTCGCTTTTCCGGGGAAGCTCGATATAAATATCTCCATGTGGATATTCTATATTTTCTTCTTGGTCTACATGCCCAAATGGTTTTACTCCATATTTTCTTTATTCGATTACGTCCCCCGTTTATGGAAAAGGAAGAAAGGGAAATGGGGTCACATGATCGGTACGGCATTAGCCCTGTATGTCATCGGGTCCATGCTCTACGGCGCATTCTATGCCCGACAACACCCCATATATAATTACAGGACAATCTCTTTTCCCAATTTGCCGGAAGACTTCGACGGATATCGCATCGTCCAATTCTCCGACCTCCACCTCGAAACTTTGGGCTCCGCAGCCAATTACTTGCCCCGATGGATAAACCGCATTAATCAACTACACCCCGACCTTATCGTTTTTACGGGAGACCTCGTCAACCGCCGAGGAAACGAACTGCCTCCTTACATGAACGTACTTTCCCGTCTCTCCGCACCCGATGGAGTATATTCTATCTTGGGAAATCACGATTACGGCGACTATTTCCATTGGGAAAACCCCGAAGGAAAAGAACAAACACTCCGTTCGCTCATCGTCAACGAGGAAAAAATGGGTTGGACGATGTTGAACAATCGTTCGGTATTTCTTCACCGGGGAAACGACAGCATCGCCCTTATCGGTGTTGAAAATTGGGGACTTCCACCTTTCCCGCAATACGGGAAATTGGATCAGGCATATTCCTCGTTGAACGATTCGGTTTTCAAAATACTGCTCTCTCACAACCCGCTGCATTGGAAACACGAAGTTATTCCACACTCGAACATCGACCTCACTTTATCGGGACACACCCATGCCATGCAGCTGAAATTAGGCTGGAAAGAATTTGAATATTCTTTTGCCGAACCCCTGTATCCCGAATGGAGCGGTCTATATACCGCCCCCGATAAACACCAAATGTTATACGTCAATGAAGGTATCGGTTGTGTATTCCTTCCCATGCGAATCGGCGCCCGCCCCGAAATCACGATTATAACATTAAAGAAAGAATCATGAATACATCGATATACAAGCTCCTGTCACAATCTCTGGGTTTTGCCGAGAAACAAATCGAAAAAACAATCGAACTGCTCGACAGCGGAGCCACTATTCCTTTCATCAGCCGTTACCGCAAAGAGGCTACCGGTTCCCTCGACGAGGTACAAATAGGTAATATCAAGGAAGCATACGATAAACTATGCGAGACCGAAAAACGAAAAAAATTTATCATTTCGACAATCGAGGAACAAGGAAAGTTGTCGGAAGAGTTGAAACAACGCATAGATTCTTGTTGGGACATTACCGAGCTCGAAGATATATACCTACCCTATAAACCCCATAGAAGAACCCGTGCAGAGATAGCCCGGGAACACGGATTAGAGCCCCTCGCCAAAATCATCATGGCGCAAAAAAGCGAAAATATAAAAACGAGTGCCGCCCGATTCGTTACTCCCGAAATCCCCGACGAACAAACAGCGGTCGAAGGAGCTTGCGACATTATCGTCGAATGGGTCTCCGAGAACGAACGAGCCAGAAATACCATTCGGCGTTGTTTCGAGCACAGTGCTGTCGTCCATGCAAAAGTCATTAAAGGGAAAGAAACCGAAGGCGATAAATACCGCGATTACTTCGAATGGAGCGAACCGTTACGACGTTGTGCTTCCCATAAAATCTTAGCGGTGAGACGAGGAGAAAATGAAGGTATTCTCAGAGTTTCTATTACCCCCGACGACGATACAGCGATAGAACGGTTACAACAAATATTTATCAAAGGCTCAGGAGAAACGTCGAACCTTGTCGACAAAGCGATAAAAGATAGTTATAAAAGACTTCTGCGCCCTTCCATAGAAAGTGAATTCGCCGCCGCTTCAAAAGAAAAGGCAGACAACGAAGCTATCCGAATTTTTGCGGAAAACGTGCGACAATTACTTTTAGCGCCACCATTAGGACAAAAACGAGTATTAGCCATAGACCCGGGATTCCGGACCGGCTGTAAAGTAGTTTGTCTCGACGCTCAGGGAAATCTATTACACAACGAAACCATATACCCTCACCCGCCTCGTCAAGATTCGGCAGGAGCTGCACGCAAACTCACACAGCTGGTAGAAAGCTACAAAATCGAAGCTATCGCCATCGGAAACGGAACTGCCGGACGGGAAACGGAACAATTCGTCACAAACCTCCGTTACGACCGCAAGATACAGGTCTTCGTCGTCAGCGAAAGCGGCGCATCTATCTATTCCGCCTCAAAAGTAGCTCGGGAAGAATTTCCCGAACACGATGTGACGGTGCGTGGTGCTGTATCTATCGGTCGCAGACTCATAGATCCGTTGGCCGAGTTAGTCAAAATCGACCCGAAATCTATCGGGGTAGGACAATATCAACACGATGTCGACCAAACCAAACTGAAAAAATCGCTCGACCGAACGATTGAGTTTTGTGTAAACTCCGTGGGGGTAAACGTAAACACCGCCAGCAAGCACCTGCTCACTTATATATCGGGATTAGGCCCTCAACTCGCTCAAAACATAGTCGATTATCGCAAAGAGAACGGAGACTTCGCCCGAAGAACCGACTTGCTCAAAGTACCCCGCATGGGAGCCAAAGCGTTCGAACAAGCCGCCGGGTTCCTTCGTATTCCCCATGCACAAAATCCGCTCGACAATTCTGCCGTCCACCCGGAACGATATCCCATCGTAGAAAAAATGGCGGACGATCTGAACTGCACCGTAAGCGATCTGATAGAAAACAAAGAGCTGAAAAAACAGCTCGACCTCAAAAACTACATATCCGGAGATGTGGGTATACCCACTTTATCCGACATCATCGCCGAACTCGACAAGCCCGGCCGGGACCCTCGCCGTTATATCGAAATGATGGAATTCGACGCCAAAGTCAAAACGATAGACGACTTACAAGAAGGAATGATTCTCAACGGTATAGTCACCAACATTACCCAATTCGGCTGTTTCGTCGACATCGGTATCAAAGAAAACGGATTGGTACATATCTCGCAAATGGCCGACCGATATATTTCCAATCCGGCCGAGATCGTCTCTATGCACCAACCGGTTAAAGTCCGTGTCATCGGTATCGACCGAGAACGGAAACGTATACAACTCTCCCTAAAAGATGTGTCATGAATACAGTTTTGATCAGCCTAGCCTCAAATACGCCCGACAAACTGCGACAAATGAATAACGCATTTGCCGAATTACAGGAAATGGGACTCGTTGCCGCATCTTCTTCTATTTATGAAACGGTAGCTTGCGGAAGCATAAAAAGCCCCAACTACCTCAATGCCGTAGTTAAAATATTCACCGATACTGATCATCAAGAACTATATGATGTCTTAAAAACGATGGAGAAGGCACACGGCCGTACCCCCGAATCGAAACTTTCCGGTAAAATTCCATTAGACATCGACATCGTTGTCTGGAACGGAGAAATAATCCGTCCTCAGGACTGGAAACAAGATTACTTCCAGACAGGACTTAAAGAACTGGAACAAATGACTTGAAAACCTTTCTATACACTTAATCGTTTAACTCAAAATACCATTCATTATGAAAACAATCGAAGAAACTTTACTGAACCGCACATCGGTCCGTCGCTACGAATACGATAAGATACCGTCCGAAACGCTCGATTTCATCTATCGAGCCATCGCGAATACCCCGACAAGTTACAACGGGCAACAATTCTCGGTAATAGCTATCGACGATCAATCCATTAAAGAAGAGCTCTACGCCATTACAAACCAAAAACAAATTAAAACTTGCGCCACTTTACTGGTATTCTGCGCCGACTATCATAAAATTGACATCTTGGCACAAAAAAAGGGAATCGACAATCCTCATTTCGAGAATACGCTCGACGGCGTTATGGTAGGAATCATCGATGCTGCCCTAGCTATGCAGAATGCGGTAGTAGCAGCCCAAGCCGCCGGACTCGGTAGCTGCTGCGTAGGTTATGCTCGTACAGCCAATCCGGAGAAAATAGCCGAAATTCTAAAATTACCCGAAGGTACTTGTCGTTTGTGCACTCACATTGGGCATACCCAGAGAATCACCCGACTTAAAGCCCAAACAACCGCTATCATTAGTCATACACCACAATCATTACCGTACCGACGACATGGCTCCCGAGCTCGAACAATACGACCGAACCATATCCGAATATAATCGCCACCGCAGCGGAACGACCTCCGAAAACGACTGGTGCGCCCATATTTTAGATTATTACCGGATAGCTTTGGGCTACGACATGGAAGGCTATTTGAACAAACAAGGGTTCAAACTCCCGTTCTCCGATAAGAAATAATAATATTATATATACTATAATAGGGGGAAAGAGAAAATCACAATCAGATTTTTATGTATATCTTTGAAGTCGATTACAATAAAACGGTTTCAAAGATATACGAATCATCAAACCCATACTTACTATGAAAACCAAAGCCATTCTCAGTTCCTTATTAGTCTGCATAGTAACGACATTATCTGCCCAAATCAATCTCAACGATTCTACGGTACAAGTTGTAGCCTATTGGTCGAAAGGTGACAGTTACGATTATCTGTACGATTATTACAAATACAACATACAGGGCAAAGACACCATATCGTGGGAAAGAACCATATCCAAGATAAATATCACGGTTATCGACTCTACCGAAAACAGCTATACGCTACAAGCCGTTTATGATACTCCCAACGCCATTCGCTCTGGTTCGGACAGTATAAGCCGAGAACTCACCTCTCGAATAAGCCGGACTTTCGGCAACGACACAGTCATCGTCGAGACAAACGAATTGGGCACGATAAAACGGCTTGTCAATTTCGACAAACTGAGGTCTCGTTACCTGAAAGCCGCCGAAATGACGGCCGAAGCATTAAGCGCCCAACAAGGTTCCGAAGCGCAAAAAGATTCCCTCTTCCGGTTTCTCAAATCCACCCTGTCCAAACAGATGGGCGACACGACCGTCGTAGTATCCACCGCACTCGAAGAACTATCCTTTCTACTCTACTATCACGGTTGTAAAATGGATTTTGACGAAGAATATCAAATCGAAGAAAATTTCCCATCTCTTCTCGGTGGTGCACCCTGTAAAGGTATGAGAACATTTTGGATCGATGAAGTCGATCCCGAAAACGGGTCCTTTCGCATAGCCAGCGACGCAATAGTAAATACCGACCAAGCCATAAAGCAATTTATAGAACTCATACAGAGCAATCTACCCGAAGAAGACAGGAGAAAACCGATTGACAGTTCTCAAATTCCGATTATTATGGCCCAAGATCAAAACGACACTTATATACACGCCGATACCGGTTGGCCTCTCGTCGTCTATTACACCCGAACGACACAAGTAGGCGAAAATAGAAGCGGAATAGAAATTTCTTTGGAAATAGATATCCCCGAATAATATATGACATATAACGAAAAAAACGGGCGGTTAAGCGACATGTTTACGCTTTTTGTCGATACTGTTTTGGTTCTTTATGAAATTTAGATATATTTGTATCACAATTAATTAATCGCCCCATGTAAATATTACAGACTATTTTTTTCGATTAACTATTCTATATATTTTGGTTATGTAACAATTCCGCTGTGAAGCGGGGTTGTTACTTTTTTATCGTTTCACAAAAGAATCCCCAATCTCACAAAATCGAAATATCGGTTCAGTAGAAAATCGGTGGAGGTAAACATGAATTTTAGCAAATGAGATGGGTTGCGTTCCTCCTTTGCCTTGTCCCGTAGACTTACGGGGAGTCGTGTAACAATATAGAGGAGAGGGGGTGGAAAGATTTCATAAACTTTTTAGCTATAAGAGTTAACCCTTCGGTCCGGCGGACACCGCCCCTATATTTTACTGTGCAAAACACAGGGGAAGAGGCTTAACAACAGTCTGTTACATCGTTTTAACGAATGAGATAATTGTATTTACACTTCTCCCCTGTGTGGCGGTAGCCATATAGGGGAGACACCGAAGAAACGGCAGTTTCTGAGAAGAGGGGTTGGAAAGATTTCATAGACTTTTTGGCTGTAAGGGTCACACCCCGTCACTGCGTGACACCACTCCTATATGGCTAACAAAACACCTCGTAAGGCTACGGGACACGGCAGGGGAGAAGGACGGACTAAGATGTCTCTGCGAAATTTTTTTCCTCCCTACCTGCGAATATAAGAGTTAAAAGACAATCCCCACTAATTATAGACTGAGCCGGAGTATCTCGATGGGACTATCCACTAAATGACAAGCTCCGGCTTCAATCAATTCTTCACGGCTCCGAAATCCCCATGTTACACCGACCGATTCGACCCCGGCAGCCTTCGCGGTAAACATATCTACATCTGAATCTCCCACATACAGGGCTTTTTCCGCCTCAACCCCCGACTTATTTAGAATTTCATATACAATATCGGGAGCTGGCTTTACCGGAATGCCGTCACGCTGTCCCAATACAGATACGAAATCGATTCCGGGGAAAAAATACTGTATTAACTTTTGGGTTCCTGCCTGATATTTATTCGACGCCACAGCTATTTTCACACCATGAGAATTTAAAACAGACAATAATTCCTCCACTTTATCGTAAGGGCGAGTATAATCGGTATTATGTACCGAGTAATATTCCAAAAAATAGCTCCTCACACGAGATACATTATCCGACGA
The DNA here is from genome assembly GCF_022723415.1 of Barnesiella sp. Taxonomy (NCBI): domain Bacteria; kingdom Pseudomonadati; phylum Bacteroidota; class Bacteroidia; order Bacteroidales; family Barnesiellaceae; genus Barnesiella; species Barnesiella sp. The sequence continues at coordinate 22,056 of NZ_JAIJHU010000040.1, forward strand.
ACGACACTCTTCCGGCAAAGCTCGCTCGAACAATTTAGTTATTCCGTTCCCTACAAAATGAAAATATTCCTCCTCCCTATGTTTTGGAAAACCGCAACGATGCAAAGCATAGTTCGTACTGATAGCCAAATCGGCAATCGTGTTTAACAAAGTCCCGTCCAAATCAAAAATAACCAACTCCTTCATCTTCTTTTATTTTACAAAATACAAAGGTAGTGTAAAGCAAACGCAGAAACAATCAAAATTCACAAATCCGAAATTTAGGACAATTATATGCCCATTACGACCTTGTGAAGAATCACCTCCCGAAATAACTTTGCCCCCATCTTCAAGAAAAAATAAAACGATGGAAAAGAGACACGACATAAAAGGTATTCTATTCAATTTCTCAGGTACAATCGATACCGAGGGGAGTGATTGGTTCGACCTCATTTGGAAAGAATACAGGGAAATCGGGATACCTATAACCAAGAGCGACTATCTGGCCGCCCATGAATTTGCAGAAAAGGAAATATCCGAAAAAGGACTAATCGAACCCTGGTTTAATTTTTATTTTACCTTACATACCAAACTATCGCTTCAAATCAAATATCTTATTTCAAAAGGATTATTATCCGACAATCGATGTACTCAAAAGTATGCCCAACAACTAGCCACGATTTGTTATAACATGGCGATCATGTATGTAAGACAAAACGAAAAAACACTCGAAAACTTGGTAAAACAGTATCGTTTGGGAATCGTCGCTCAATCATACGGAAACCTACCGGCTGTTTTGGTAGATTTCGGATTGGCCTCCTACTTCACCGATGTCATTGAATCCAGCATGGTGAACCTGAGCAAACCCGATAAAGAAATATTCCGGTTATCGGTCAATGCGTTACATATCGAGCCGGAAGAAACTCTATGCGTCAGCAACTCTCTAAACAGCGACTTATTGCCGGCAAAAGACATCGGCTGCAAAACAGCATGGCTCTGCCAACGAACGGTTCCCCAAGCTAAAAGAGTTTCGAACTACCACATAGCCTCTTTAAAAGAATTGAATAATCTACTATCCTAAAACTATAATAGTATACGCCGAAGATTATAACAAACTTGTTATTACGGCGCATTCTATTACATGAAGACAAATCTAACTGAAATATTCCGGAAACTGTGCGGGAGCATGGTCGAGGAAGGCTCTTAGCATAAAAAAGTGTATTGACTTGATGGAAAGCCACAGACGTGATGTCTGAGGCTTTTTTCGTTTCATACGCAAATAAATCGAACCGGCTCTCAAAATGCACAAACAAAATCTTCCTTTAAAGGATTGTTTATACAGATTATTGCTACCTTTGCAAAAAAATTAAAAAAATACTATTTATCTGCAATGGATTGGATTCAAAATCTATTATTCAATGACGCCTCGGTAGCCCACACCGTTATCCTGTATGCATTTGTCATCGCATTGGGTGTAGCCTTAGGAAAGATGAAATTCTTCGGCATTTCATTAGGAGTCACATTTGTACTTTTCGTCGGCTTGATTGCCGGGCACTTCGGTTTTTCCGCCGAAAAAAACATACTCCATTTCGTACAGGAGTTTGGGCTGATTCTATTCATTTATTCCATTGGACTGCAAGTAGGACCGAGTTTTTTCTCTTCCTTTAAAAAAGGAGGACTAACCCTAAATATGCTGGCTGTCGGTATTGTCATACTCAACATAGCGGTCGCTCTCACCCTCTACTTTATACATCAGGGAGAAATAAGTATGCCCATGATGGTAGGTATTCTTTCGGGGGCTGTCACGAACACACCGGGATTAGGAGCAGCGCAACAAACGCTTTCACAGCTCAAATTCGACGGGTCCATTTCCGAGGTTCCAGAAATCGCTCTCGGATATGCGGCCGCCTATCCGTTGGGAGTAATCGGAATCATCGCCTCCATGCTGGTTATCCGGGCGATTTTCAAAGTTAAAATGGAAAAAGAAAGTCGACAAATCGAAGAAGAAAACCAATCGAGCCAACTCGTCCCGCATGTCGTTACTTATAAAGTAGAAAACAAACTTATCTTTGGCAGGACTCTCGACGATTTGACCAAACTCATCGACCGTAATTTTGTAGTATCGCGTATTAAACATAATGACGAAGTAATCATACCCAACTCAGATACGACACTCCAAGAAGGAGACTTGCTTCTCGTTGTCCTCTCTTTACATGACGAAAGCGCATTGGAAGCATTTATAGGTCGCCCCGTCGAAATGAACTGGGAAGCTATTCCTGCCCCTGTGGTTTCTCGTCGAATACTGGTTACCCGCCCCGAATTCAACGGACGCAAGATCGGAAGCCTACGTCTCAGAATGGGATACCGGTTGAATGCGACCCGTGTAAACCGAGCCGGTCTTGATCTTCTAGCCAATCCTAATCTGGAATTACAAATAGGAGACCGTCTTACCGTTGTAGGACGAATCGAAGACATCAATCGTTTGGCCGAGAAACTCGGTAACTCTACGAAACGCCTCCACGAACCCAACATGGTAACGCTATTCGTAGGTATATTCCTCGGTATCATATTGGGAAGCATTCCTCTCGCCATTCCGGGAATGAGTGTTCCCATGAAGTTGGGATTAGCTGGGGGACCGCTGGTCGTCGCAATTCTCTTGGGCCGTTTCGGTCATAAAATACACCTCGTCACTTACACTTCGACCGGAGCCAGTCTCATGCTACGGGAAATAGGTATCTGTCTTTTCTTAGCCAGTGTAGGTATATCGGCAGGAGGCGAATTCGTCAACACGATTATGTCCGGCGGACTCATTTGGGTATGGTGGGGATTTCTCATCACCGTGATTCCTCTTCTCATCATCGGAATTATTGCCCGAGCCCACTACAAGATCAACTATTGCTCTATCATGGGATTGCTTTCAGGAGCTTGTACCGATCCCCCCGCCCTCGCCTATGGCAACAAGGTATCGGGGAACGATGCCCCATCGGTAGCTTACTCGACGGTTTACCCGCTCGCCATGTTCCTGCGGGTGCTTTCGGCACAACTGCTTATTTTACTTTTCTATTAAAGTTATAAATAACAAATATTTAGAGAGGAAAATTCCAGTCGGAATTTTCCTCTTCCTTTTTACAAAAATAAAAACATAGAATACTTTACCCGTTTATCGATAAAAGAAGACACTTTATCCGCAAAAAAAGGGACTCTTTCTATTACTTTTCTTTCATCATCGGCTAAATGTTAAATTTGAATCAAAATTTAACGTATCGATAATGAAAAAATTAATAATATCCACCGGAGTCCCCCTGCTTCTATGCAGTACTGCTTTATGGGCACAAGAAAAAATACCCTCCACATGGACATTACAAGACTGTTTCGAATACGCCCGTGACCACAGCATCACCCTGCAACAAAACCGACTGTCCGTAGAAGAAAGCGAGGTTAACACCAAAGAGGCAAAAGCTCAACTTTTTCCTTCGTTCGACTTCTCGACCTCCCATAATTACAATAACTATCCGATGGCTGATGGCAGCCGGTCGGGGAAAAACGTCTATACGGGAACCTACGGAATCGACGCATCATGGACAATTTTCGATGGGAAACGGCGAAACACGATTAAAGCCAACCGAATACAAGAGAAGCAACAACAATACGCATTCAAAGAAACACTCGATAATTTGCAAATAGAAATCCTCACCGACTACCTCCAAATTCTTTATGCCGAGGAAGCCGTGAACATTTGCAAACAGACAGTAGAAGTTTCCCTTCGCCAAGTAGAACGATCTCGCGAATTACTGGCTGCCGGTTCTATTTCCAAAAGCGATTTGGCCCAGCTCGAAGCCCAATACAGTAACGACAAATACCAATTAGTCACAGCCGAAGCCAATCGAGACCAATTAAAACTCGAACTAAAACAATTACTCGAGCTCGACATCAATCAAGAGATGAATCTGGCAACTCCCGAAATCGACGAAAGCAAAGTTCTCGTTCCCCTACCCGATAAAAGCACGGTCTACACTACGGCATTAGGGTTCGTCCCCTCCATACAGAGCGGTAAATTAGAACTCGAAGTCGCCGAACTGAATATAGCGAATGCCAAAGCCGGCTACTACCCCAATCTCTCCTTGAATGCCGGTATAGGCAGCGGACACAATACAGGGAACAACGGGAGTTTCGGGACTCAAATGAAACAAGGATTCAACGAATCGGTAGGGCTGACGCTATCCGTCCCTATATATAGCCGCCGCTCTAACAAATCGGCTGTCGAACGGGCAAAAATTCAACAAAAAATCAGCCAATTGGATCTTAAAAATCAAGAAAAGGATTTGCTGAACCAAATAGAAAACGTATGGCTCGATGCTTCGTCCGCCCAATCGAAATACCTTGCGGCAAAAGAACAGCTCAACGCCACAAAGACCTCCTACGAACTCACCGAAGAACAGTTCTACCTCGGTATGAAAAATACGGTCGAGATGCTCACGGCGAAAAACAACTGGCTGTCGGCTCAACAAGAAGAACTGCAATCCCGTTTCATGGCTTTGCTCAATTTGAAACTACTCGACTATTACGAAAACAAACCTCTTACCCTCGACTAACTCAAACTCGAATATAAACTGTCATCGAAATATGAAATCAAAAAAAATCATCATCGCTACCGTATCGACCATTGTCGCCATCGCCATACTCTGGTTCTGTTTCGGCGGGAAGTCGAAGAGCGCGAACTATATTATCGAAACGGCTCAGGCTGTACGAGGAGACGTCTCGGAAGCCGTCACGGCAACCGGAACAATCGAGCCGGTCACACAAGTCGAAGTCGGGACACAAGTATCGGGTATCATCGACAAACTGTATGCCGACTACAACTCCATCGTAACCAAAGGACAACTCATCGCCGAAATGGATAAAGTCACTTTGCAAAGCGAACTCACCTCCCAGCAGGCCACGTACGACGGAGCAAAAGCCGAATATGAATATCAAGAAAAAAACTTTTTCAGAAACAAGGCCCTGCACGAGAAACAACTCATCAGCGACACCGAATACGAAGAGTCGAAATACAACTACGCAAAAGCTAAAAGTACCTTCGAAAGCAGCGAGGCAAATCTGGCTAAGGCTAAACGAAATTTAGCTTATGCCACTATTACTTCGCCTATCGACGGCGTAGTCATCAGTCGGGCGGTCGAAGAGGGACAAACCGTAGCTGCCGGATTCGAAACGCCGACCCTCTTTACCATTGCTGCCGACCTGACCCAAATGCAGGTTATAGCCGATGTCGATGAAGCCGATATTGGCGGGGTGCAAGAGGGGCAAAGAGTCATATTCACCGTCGACGCTTACCCCAACGACACGTTTGAGGGAACAGTCACACAAGTGCGCTTAGAGGCCACGGAAGAAAGCAATGTAGTCACTTACGAAGTGGTTATCTCTGCCCATAATCCCGATTTGAAATTAAAACCGGGATTAACCGCCAACATCACCATTTACACCGCCGAACGCCGCAATGTCGTGAATATACTGCTCAAAGCCCTTCGATTCGTTCCCGATCCGCCATCGGGCAAAAAACGCCACGAACCGGAAGATTTGCCTCAACAAGAAATATCCGGAAACGACAGCTTGAAAATCGTTTGGGTACAAGACGGGCAAGAATGGAAACCTCGTAAGGTCGTCGTAGGCATGGACAATAGCGTAAACGTCGAAATTTGCTCCGGGTTGGAAGCCGGTGAAACCGTAGCCATAGACCGCAAAAGTAATATAAACGCTACCAATCGACAATTATCGGAAGAGAAAGAAGAAAGCCCGTTCATGCCCAAACCGCCGGGAAAAAAGAAATAATCAGGAAACCGACATGACAACGAACGAAATCATTCGATTAGAAAACATAAGACGCAATTTTATCGTAGGGAGTGAAACCGTACATGCTCTGCGAGGCGTCAATTTCACCATAAATTCCGGTGAGTTCGTAACCATTATGGGAACCAGCGGCTCGGGAAAATCCACTCTGCTCAATATACTCGGCTGCCTCGACACCCCCACATCGGGAGAGTATTACCTCGATGGTATTTCGGTTCGGAGTATGGGTAAGAACGAACGGTCGGTTTTGCGAAATCGGAAAATCGGGTTCGTATTTCAATCCTACAACTTGTTGCCCAAAACGACCGCCCTCGAAAATGTGGAATTACCCCTCATGTACAACTCCTCCATCTCGGCCAAAGAAAGGCACAAACTGGCATCGAAAGCTCTTGATGCCGTTGGACTGTCCGAGCGAAAAAATCATAAATCCAACCAAATGTCGGGAGGGCAACAACAGCGGGTAGCGATAGCTCGCGCATTGGTTAACGACCCTGTAATCATTCTTGCCGACGAAGCCACAGGAAACCTTGACACCCGGACTTCATTCGAAATTTTGGTTCTCTTTCAGGAACTGCATGCCCGGGGACGTACCATTATCTTTGTGACCCACAATCCTGAATTATCGGCATACAGTAGCCGAAACATCGTATTACGGGACGGGAAAGTAATCTCCGATACACGGAACGAAAAACAAGCATCGGCTTTGGAAATGCTGCAAAAACTACCGGTGGAAACCGACTAAGGAATAATATTATGAATCTGACCAATCTGACTAAAATAGCTCTAAAAGCGCTCAATAACAATAAGCTACGTTGCTTCCTCACCATGTTGGGTATCATCATCGGCGTGGCATCCGTCATCACGATGCTGGCCATCGGACAAGGTTCGAAACGAAGCATACGAGAACAAATCTCAGAAATGGGTTCAAACATGATCATGATACACCCCGGCAACATGGAAAGAGGGGGTGTAAGGCAAGACGCATCGTCTATGCAAACACTCAAATTAAACGATTATAAATCCATCTCCGAACAAGCTGAATACGTGTCGGCTTGTTCCCCCTCGGTAAACAGCAGCGGACAATTCATATATGGAGCGAACAACTATCCCAGTACGATATACGGTATTACCGAAGATTATCTGGATATTCGTAAAATTTCTTTGGAAGAGGGAAGCATGTTCACTCCACAAGACGTCATCACTTCTGCCAAAGTCTGTTTAATCGGGAAAACCATTACCGACAATCTCTTCCCCAATGGAGAAAGCCCGATTGGAAAAGTAATCCGGTTCAATAAAATTCCCCTTAAAGTCATAGGTACTCTCACGCCCAAAGGATACAACAGCATGGGTATGGACCAAGACGATATGGTACTCGCACCGTATACTACGGTACAGAAACGCATTCTCGCCATTACCTACTTGCAAGGTATCTACTGTTCGGCATTGTCGGAAGAACTTACCCCTCAGGCAACCGAAGAAATCAGCGAGATTCTACGGAAAAACCATAAAATAAAAGAAGGAGAAGATGATGATTTCGAAATACGTTCACAAGAAGAACTAAGTTCCATGTTAAGCTCGACAACCGACATGATGACAATCTTGCTCGCCTGCATTGCAGGTATATCGTTATTAGTCGGAGGTATCGGAATCATGAATATCATGTATGTCTCCGTAACGGAACGCACTCGGGAAATAGGGTTGCGCATGTCCATCGGAGCCAGAGGTATCGATATCCTCGCCCAATTCCTTATCGAAGCTGTTCTCATTAGCGTTACCGGCGGCATTATCGGGGTCGTCTTCGGAGTAGGTGCATCGGTAATCGTCAACGTCCTGTTCAAATGGCCTGTCTACGTACAAGCCTATTCGGTCATACTTTCTTTCTTCGTTTGTACGATAACCGGGATATTCTTCGGTTGGTATCCGGCTCGTAAAGCCGCTAATCTCGATCCCATCGAAGCGATTCGCTACGAATAATTTCACTTTTACCTTTCAAATGAATATATTTGTACAATGGCATCCGATAAGCTACATCTAAGTAAAAAATGGAATACCGTCTTTATACATCTGGCGGCATGGAGTATCTTGTTTATTTTTCCACTCTTGTTTATCGAACGATTCGGGAACATCAACCGAATGCACAATTTCAGCCTGATAAAATTTTATATCCAACCGATTTGCATAGCCTGTATTTTTTACATCAACTACTTATGGCTCATCGATAAAGTCCTGTTTCGTAAAAAAACCATACGATTCATTCTCTACAATTTATTACTGGTAGTCATGGCCAATATAGCTATCTATTTGGTACACCGCATGGTCATTCCCGAAAGCATTCTGCATCAAAGACCCACTCCCATTCCCCCTCCTCGCCCAGGGTTCATGCAATGGCAAGATTCCATTACACTGGTTCTGGTCGTTGGGCTGAGTGCCGCTATTAAAGTCACTCAAAAATGGATCACAACCGAAAAAGAACGTAAGCAGTTGGAACAGGAACGTACCGAAGCAGAATTGAAAAATTTGAAAAATCAACTCAATCCTCATTTTCTATTCAATACGCTCAACAATATCTACTCGCTTATCGCTATCAGTCCCGAACGGGCCCAAAGCGCAGTTCTTGAACTGAGCAAGTTGTTGCGTTACGTCCTCTACGAAAATACACAGCCCTATGTTCCTATGGAAAAAGAACTGGAATTCAACCATAACTACATCGAGCTCATGCGATTGAGGCTTGCCCGCCACGTCCAAGTAGATGTAAATATTCCTACCGGCTTGTGTCGAGGGTATAAAATAGCACCGTTGCTTTTCATCACACTCATCGAGAATGCTTTCAAACACGGGACCAGCGCATCTACCCGATCTTTCGTAAAAATCAATATGTCCGAACCTTCACCGGGAGTTATCGAATGCGATATAGAAAACAGCAGCTTCCCGAAAAATGAAACCGACAAGAGCGGTTCAGGTATCGGACTAAAAAATCTATCCCGACAACTCGAACTTCTATACCCGGGAAAATATAATCTGCATGCCGAGAGCGATTCGCACATCTACCGCTCCATGTTGACTATCGACCTGAATTAAATAAACACTGCGACTATGATATTGAAATGTTGTATTATCGACGATGAACCCCTTGCAATCGAGCTACTGGAAAGCTATGTCAAGAAAACGCCTTTTCTACAATTGGAGGCTTCGTTTACCTCGGCTGTTCAAGCGATCGAAAGAATCTCGAAAGGAGATATAGATTTGATATTTCTCGATATACAAATGCCCGAGCTGGACGGTATGGAATTTTCCCGCATGATAGAAGGGAAAAGCCGTGTCATTTTCACTACGGCATTCGGACAATATGCCGTAGACAGTTATAAAGTCAACGCCGTCGATTATTTGTTGAAACCTTTTGCCTACACCGATTTCCTGAAAGCGGCACAAAAAGCGTTGCAATGGTTCGAATTATCGTCCGGGACGGGTGAAATGCATTCCCCAGACAAATCATATATCTTTGTAAAAAGCGATTATAAACTTAAACAGATTCCCCTCGATAAAGTACTCTATATCGAAGGGCTGAAAGATTATGTAAAAATTTACCTCGAAGACGAACCGCACCCCATTCTTTCCCTGCTTAGCTTGAAATCCCTCGAAGAGATGTTACCCGATAGTCGGTTCATTCGGGTGCACCGGTCGTTCATCGTGCAGGGCTGTAAAATCAAAATGATCGATCGCAACCGAATCGTATTTGGCAAAGAATACATTCCTATCTCAGATACTTACAAAGATTCTTTCGCCGAATTTATCTCCCGCCACACTCCGCTATCCAACAAATAGAACGAGAGACATAAGTCTTGTTCGACCCATGCCTCTCGCTCGTTACTTAAATTTATTTCAGTTTTAGGAAGCATCATAAATCCTGCGCAGAAAGGAACCCAACTGTCCGACACACAACCCGCAAGCCACAGACAATCCCATGTAAGCCAACCAAGTGTGTGCACAAGTCCAACAAGGATTGTAAATCATTTCTTTGGCAAATATCAAGCATAGAACCGTACAAATTGCAATAACAAGTACCGAAACGACAAATGAAATTTTGGCTTCTATGCTCCATCGCTTGCGAGGCAGTCTATTCAACACCCTACGCGTGAACCACTTATCTGTCCGAAGTTCCAACGAATGATCGCCGAAAAACTCCCGCCACTGATTGTCATTCCATTCATTCATATCCGTTTTTCTTTAAATATTCACCCAATTTTTGTTTTGCACGAAATAAATGCGACTTTACCGTACCTTCCGATATACTCATAATCTCTGCTATCTTTGCCACGGCAAGATCCTCGACGAAGAATAAAGTTATCGCCGTTCGCTCCTCGGGGCGTAAAATAGACAAAGCTCGCGATACATCGATATTCCGGTCCACACACTCAGGAGGTTGCTCCAACAGATTGGCCGCCTCGTCCACAGAAGCATCTTCCCATTCCCGGCTCTTTCGTAACTCATCGTAAAACACATTGTAAGCTACTCGATAAATCCATGTCGAAAAAGAAGACAAGCCTTTATAACTACGCAAATTATAATAAACTTTGATAAAAGTCTCCTGCGCCAAATCATCGCTGAGCACTGGATCTCCACCGGTAAGATTCAGGAAAAAGCGTTTCAATCGCACCTGATACTTATCGACAAGGCAGGCAAAAGCCCGCCGATCGTCGAACAAAGCACAACGAGTCACCCACGCTATATCCTCGTTCTTATTCATCGCTCCGGCCTACTCGATTTCGGTAGTTTGCTCATCGGTATCACGAACTTCCTTTCGCGATTCTACCCGATAAAGAATCAGTTTCCCTATACCTATCAAAGTGAATATGGCCGCCAAACCAACCAAAAGAGCCCCGAAACCTTCGTCCAATTCATAAGCCCCACCTATACACCATATAAAAGACCCGATTCCGACAGCCGTACAAACAAGACCTTGATTCAGAGTGGAAAATTTACTGGGTCGCTTCGACTCCGGTTCGTCGAAAAAGCCTTCGGGTAATTCTCGACCCGACTCTATCGCTTTTTCCATCACCCGATAGCGGGATTGTACTTTTTTATTACGATAATAAATATAGAAAAAGACAATTAAAAAAGCGATAAGAAAAGGTGAAACAATAGCAAAAAGAGGAACCAAAGAGTCTATTATATCCTCGGCATCCGGCTCATCTTGAAAGAGCGTTCTATCCCGTTCAAATTCGAGTTCCTTCATACGTATTTGAAAAGCCTCGCTCGGAGTCATACCGTTAAGTGTATCGGCTGCTACGACCGCTTCTTGTTGTGCCACAGGGCCATTCGATTTCAGAGGAGCTGTTGCCTCGGTTGCTGTTACGGCTCCTGTCCACGATACGATAGACAAAAGCATCATCATAAACATCTTTTTCATATTCTCTTCTATTTTAATTTTATAGGTTATTTATAGTCGTTCTCTTTCCGGAAATTCAATCATTAGACGTAACCAACCACTCGTTTGGTTGCAGAAACCTTGAATTTTTTTTCAAAAATAGTCTAAATGAAGGAACGGCACACATTATCTGCATGAAAATGAGATTAAAGAATGTTCTCTCTTTCTGTTGCTCCCGTATCATTGCAAAATGGAATATCGACGACATAAAAGAGATGAAACTAATCGACAGAAAGATTCATTAAAAGAAGGCAAAGGAATTACCCAAAAGGGAAGTACATATTTTATAAGCGAACTTATAAAATACCTTGCATAAAGAAAATCGAAACAAAACGGACAACAAGCGGGTAAAAAAAGTAATTTTGCATACCGAAGTTACGAAAAGAGTGTAATTTATTGGAAATGAGCGTAGGTTAATTGCTCTTGATAGTAATAGGTTACGATTTAGTTAGTTATCTACTGCATTATC
>NZ_JAIJHU010000041.1:0-33278 GCF_022723415.1 Barnesiella sp.
GCGGGTATCGATACCCGCCTCAATAATTGTGATATAAATAGTTGCCTGCCCATAAAATTAATTATACATTTGCTCCAAATATTACGACTTTTAAAAGTAGAGCATAACATGCAATTATATTCGGAAAAACGCTCGATTATGAACAAACTGATTGGATTACTTACCTGCTTATGTTTCTCCACAAACTTGGCGGTAGCTCAAAATAAAGATGCATCATCAATCATTAAATTCGGATTATTCGCCGACACCCAGTATGCTGATTGTCCGTCCCAAAATACCCGTTATTATCGGGAAGCTCTACAAAAATTAGATACATGCATCGAGTATTTCAACCGACAAGAAGTTCAATTCACTATTAATTTAGGTGATATTACCGACAGGAAGAACTCCGATTTAGAAGTAATAAAGCAGCATCTCTCCCAACTTAATCATAAAATTTATCACCTCACAGGAAATCACGACTACAAAGACATTACAAACAACTCTGTCCTTTACAAGCAGCTGAGTATGCCTTCTGAATATTATTCGTTCAAAAAAGGGGACTGGGTATTTATCATGTTAAATACCAACGAAATCGCTTCATACGCCAATATAGCGGGAACACCCAAAGAGAATGAATGGAACAGGATGCAAGAACAGATAAAACAAATCAAAGGCAAATATGCTTATGAATGGAACGGAGGAATAAGCGAAAAGCAAATGCAATGGCTCGATCGACTATTAAAGAAATGCGAGAAAAAGGGTCTTTCGGTCTTAATTTTTTCTCATCACCCGCTATATCCACAAAGCGATTTTTCGGCATTGAACGGCAATGAAATAGTCGACACCCTATCCAAGTATTCTTGTATAAAGGCAGCTTTCTCGGGCCATCACCACGCCGGGGCATTCGGATATTACAAAAATATCCCTTTGATCACACTGGAAGGAATGGTTGAAACAGAAAACCAAAATGCCTATGCTATCGTCGAAATTTCCCAAGATCACCTACTTGTAAAAGGGCAAGGGAGAGCATCTTCATACTCGTTCAAATTATCCCGACAATAGGATAACTGCTAACGATTCTTTCGCATGGTATAACGGCTGATTCCCAAACTTTCATAGCTTTTACGTAGCTCCTCATCGTTATCTGAAATCACCAGAAGACGGTCTCCACTCTGTAAATGAGTATGTCCTTTGGGAACAAAATATTGTTCTCTGCGCTTGACCATAACGACCAACGTATTATCCGGCAATGAAAGATTCATTAGTTTATTACCTCCCGATAAAGCCTCGTCCGTCAACTCTATCTCGCTCATCGCCGATTTTATTTCATCGGGTAGAGCGACATTAAAGATTTCTTTTTCCTCGCTCTTCCCCACCAATCCCAGCCATCTGGCCATCGCACTTACCGTAGTTCCTTGTACCAACAAAGAGACAATGGTCACGAAAAACACGATATTGAAAATCATACGAGCATTAGGAATTTCTGCCGACATAAGCGGATAGGTCGCAAAAATAATAGGAACAGCACCCCTCAACCCTACCCATGAAATATAAACACGAGCCCGAGTCGTAAACCTACGGAAAGGCAATAAACATGTAAATACAGATATCGGACGCGAGACAACAATCATGAATATGGCAACCAACAATCCCACTCCGGCAACAGCAGGCAACTCCGAAGGATTCACCAACAATCCGAGTGTTAAAAACATGACTATCTGGAAAAGCCAAGTAAAACCATCGAAAAATGTAGTCAAACTACGCTTGTGCACCAACTTCCGATTTCCAACGACTAAACCTGCTATATAGACAGCCAAATATCCGTTCCCTTGCAAAAGATTGGTAAAAGCGAATACGAAAAAAACACAAGAGAACAACAATACCGGATAAAGCGATTCATTAGGGACATTGATACGATTTATAATCCAAACAATAGCATACCCCAACGCAAATCCAGCAGCCGCACCTATCGACAGTTGCATAAAAAGCAGAACGATGGAATGAGGCCAATCGATAACTCCAATTTCAATAACCTGAATCAAAAGTATCGTAAGCATATAGGCCATAGGATCGTTACTACCGCTCTCCAATTCGAGAGTCGGCCGCAAACGCTCTTTCAAAGAAATCCCCTTCGAACGCAAAATAGAAAAAACGGATGCCGAATCTGTCGATGACATAACAGCAGCCAACAGCATGGATTCTAACAATCCTAACTGAAAATTACCCGGCAAAAGATCGGACAACGAATAAATGAATAATCCTGTTATAATCGTTGTCATTAAAACTCCCAACGTAGCCAAAGTCACACCCGGAGCTAAAATTGGTTTTATTTCCCGATAGTGTGTATCCATTCCACCCGAAAACAAAATGATACAAAGTGCAACCGTACCTATAAACTGGGCTATTTGAGGACTATCGAAATAAATACCGAAACCGTCTGAACCGGCAAGCATTCCCACACCGAGGAACAATAGCAACGCCGGTACACCAAATTTCGCTCCTGTTTTTCCGACAAGGACACTCAGGAACAATAAAATGGCTCCTACCAACAATATATTTTCAGGACTGATAACCATAGAGTTTATTTACTAAGAAGCTGTTTTAAATTTATTGAGAAATAATATTATCATTGCAAGCAGGTATGTTCCGGCCATATTGAGCCCCTGTCTGGCATCTTGAATCCCTTGATTTTTGTCAATAGCCCGCTATTGACTGCATATCTCGGACTCCAATCTGCTTCAACATAGGTCTCAATCTGTCTCGAAATAAATTTAAAACAGCTTCTAATATTTCAAAAACGAGGTAAATATACATAAAAAATGTGATTTTACCAATTCTTCACAATTCGACAAGTAAACAGAAACCATCATTTTTCATGAACAAAAAAAGGAGAAAAGTGTTTAATCAATAATAGCTTTAATAAACAAAATCTTCCTAAACATGATAAAATCGGACATAGGCCTCGTAGGACTGGCTGTTATGGGTGAAAATTTAGCCCTCAACCTCGAACAAAAAGGTTATCGGGTATCATTATATAATCGATTGCGGGAAAACAGTCCGCAAGCGGTAGATTCATTTCTCGCCAATAAAGGGAAAAACAAACATTTCATCGGTACACACTCGCCCAAAGAATTTATCGAATCATTGAAATCCCCTCGAAAAATTTTACTTATGATACGAGCCGGACACCCCGTAGACGAAATGATTACAACATTACTTCCCTTTCTCAAAAAAGGCGATACAATCATAGACGGCGGAAATTCGGATTATCGAGATACTCAACGTCGTGAAAACGAATTGCGGGAAAAAGGAATATTTTTTGTAGGCTGCGGTATTTCGGGCGGAGAAGAAGGAGCTCTCCACGGGCCATCGATTATGCCGGGAGGATCAGACGAAATCAAAAAAGAAATATTACCCGTTTTACAAAACATAGCTGTGCATCTCGACGACGGGACTCCCTGCTGCTCATGGATCGGGCCCGACGGTTCGGGACACTTCGTAAAAACAGTTCACAACGGTATAGAATACGGAGATATGCAACTGATAGCCGAGGCGTATTCCCTATTGAATATTTTGCAAAAAGGAGACCATGAAGCCACTGCCCAAACTTTCGAATCATGGAACAAAGGTGTTCTGGACAGTTATTTGATAGGAATAACAGCACCCATATTACGATATAAAGATACCGACGGTAAATCCCTAATCGACAAAATAGCAGACCGTGCGGGACAAAAGGGAACAGGAAAATGGAGCATAGAGGCTGCCATCGACAGCGGAACCACGCTATCTGTTACTGCCGAGTCGGTTTTTGCCCGACTCTTATCGAATCGCACAACAGAGCGAAACAAAGCACATCGTTTATACCCCGAAACCGATCCGGCTCCGATATTCGAACTTAGCGTAGACGACATACATCATGCTCTTTACGCCTCCAAAATCATCGCATATACACAAGGGTTCGATTTATTGTACAACATGTCCGAAAAACATAACTGGCAGCTCAACCTCGCCGATATAGCGACTATATGGAGAAAGGGTTGCATCATACAATCTCGATTTCTCTACGAAATAGCTCAGGCTTACAAACTGACGAATGAATACGAAAACTTACTATTCACACCTTATTTCAGGGAAAAAATAATTTTATGTCTCCCGTTTTGGCGGAAAGTAGTTCAAACGGCCATAGCAGCAGGGATAGCCATACCCGGGACAGCCTCGGCATTAGCATGGTTCGACGGTTTTAGATGTAAAAAATCATCGGCCAACCTGAT
Organism: Barnesiella sp.; assembly: GCF_022723415.1. Classification (NCBI taxonomy): domain Bacteria; kingdom Pseudomonadati; phylum Bacteroidota; class Bacteroidia; order Bacteroidales; family Barnesiellaceae; genus Barnesiella; species Barnesiella sp. The sequence continues at coordinate 4,254 of NZ_JAIJHU010000041.1, forward strand.
ACAAGCGCAACGAGACTACTTCGGTGCTCATTTGTATGAAAGAATCGATGCTCCGGCAGGTACGTTTTTTCACACCGACTGGAACCGACACGGAGACGGAACGACCTCCGGTAACTATTCTCTATAAAAACAAACAAAAAATTTCGATATGAACAAAATACCCGAAAGCCAAATTCTGATTATCTTCGGAGCATCAGGTGATTTAACCCATCGGAAACTCATACCCTCGTTATTCGAGCTATTCGAAAGGAAACTTCTTCCCGACAAATTTTTAATCGTAGGTGTTTCCCGGACAAAACAAAGTACTGAAGAATTCCGACAATCCTTGCATTCATCTATCATTGGTAACGGAAAGACCTATGCCACGGATAATCCTTATCTAAAAAACTTCCTCAGAGAAATATACTATATCTCTTGCGATACTACCGACTGCAATGCATACGTCGCTTTATTCAGAGAAATAGAACAATTGCGCAATGCCGCCGGCATAGAAGATAACATGTTGTTTTATCTCGCTACGCCGCCTCAGATGTATGCAACTATCCCCATCTGCATACAAGCCCAACAACAAAACATCTCTAAAAACGGTTGGCGGAGAATCATTATAGAAAAGCCGTATGGAAGTAACGAAGATGAAGCGAAACAACTCGACAAATTATTATGCGGAATATTCCCCGAACGAGAAATCTACCGTATAGATCATTTTTTGGGAAAAGAAACTGTTCAAAACATTTTAGTCCTGCGCTTCGCCAACAGCATTTGGGAACCTCTTTGGAATCGGAATTACATAGACCACATAGAAATAACGGCCACCGAAACCTTAGGAGTGGAACAACGAGGTAATTACTACGATTCGGCCGGTGCTCTGCGAGACATGGTACAAAGTCATCTCATGCAAATCATGGCATTTATCGCTATGGAACCACCCTCCTCTTTCGAAACCGAAGCAATTCGCAATGAAATCAGTAAAGTATTCCGGTCATTACGTCCACTCTCTCCCGACGATATAGCGCATAACACACTGCGGGCACAATACTCCGAAGGGAAATTAAACGGAACAAAACTTCCCGGATACCGAGAAGAACCGAACGTAAATAAGCAATCGACGACAGAAACCTTTGTCGCTCTAAAATTATACATAGATAATTGGCGGTGGGCTCATGTTCCATTTTATATTTATACGGGGAAACGATTATCCGAAAAGAGGTCTGAAATCATCATACATTTCCGTTCCACGCCACAGGCATTATTTCCGGGACAATGTTGCGGAGACTCTTGCAATCAACTCATCATTACTCTACAACCCGACGAAAGCATCCGGTTACGTTTCGGTTTAAAACAGCCCGGAACCAACTTCGAGGTACAGCAAGTGAGCATGGATTTTTTCTACAACTCACTTATCCCGAATAAATTACCGGATGCTTATGAACGGCTTCTTCTCGATGCCATGCGAGGCGACGCTCTACTATATTCGCGAAGCGATGCTCTGGAACTGAGCTGGCACTATTTGGCCCCTCTCATCGACCACTGGGAAAAAGAAAAAGAAGAGAATCTCGTATTTTATCCGGCCGGTAGTCCGATACCTCGCGAGATTACCCATATATATTCTCACCCGTATGTGCTCGAAGCACCTGTTTGCACCCCCAACCCATAACATAATAAACAACATCATGAATCAAACCATCGTACAATTCTATCCAGACGCAACTAAATCGCTGATAGCCCTCACCAACGCCTTACTCATATCGGCTGCCGCACGTACAAAGAAACCTTTTTACTTGGCCCTATCGGGAGGAGAGACAGCTCGCTCACTTTTCGAAATATGGAAAAATCAATATAATGATCCCAAACGGTGGAAAAACGTACATTTCTTTTGGGTAGATGAACGATGCGTATCGTCTGAAAACGAAGAAAGCAATTATCATTGGGCTGAAAAACTGTTTTTCAAACCCGTAGGTATAAATCCGAACCACATTTACAGAATACAAGGAGAAGATATTCCCTACCGAGAAGCTGAAAGATACTCCCGATTGGTCGCAGAAATGCTGCCCGACAGTAACGGAGTACCACAATTCGACTGTACCCTGCTCGGCATCGGCGAAGACGAGCACATCGCATCCATATTCAATAACGATACCGATTTATTAAAATCGGACGACCTTTATGCTGTGTCACGACACCCGGCAACCGGGCAAAGACGAATTACTCAAACCGGAGAAGTCATTTTAGCATCCCGTGAAATCCTTATCGCTCTGGTGGGAGAACGAAAAAAAGAACTGCTCCATCGGTTAGTAGCCAGAAAAGATCAAACGATTACCCCTGCTACATACATACTTTCACACACTTCACGAGCAACTATATTCACCGAGATAGAACTCAATAGCAAAGAGTTGTCATTCCAATAAATCCGGGCGTAAGCGTCGGGTACGTTCGAGTGACTGCTCGTGTTTCCATTCGTCGATTTTACGTTGATGTCCCGAAAGCAACACATCGGGAACTCTCCAACCTTTATATTCCGCCGGGCGCGTATAAACGGGCGGAGCCAATAAATTGTCCTGAAAGGAATCGGATAAAGCCGACTGCTCGTCACCGATAGCTCCCGGTATAAGACGCACGATAGCATCGCACATGATCGCAGCGGCCAGCTCTCCCCCGGTGAGGACATAATCTCCTATCGTCACCTCCTTCGTCACGAAATGTTCCCGTATGCGGTAATCGATACCTTTATAATGACCGCACAGAATAATGAGATTACCCGCCATCGACAAACGGTTAGCCATAGGCTGGTCGAATCGCTCTCCGTCGGGAGTTGTAAAAATCACCTCATCGTAATTCCGCTCGCTTTTCAATTGAGTGATAGCCCGATCCACAGGCTCTATCTGCATGACCATACCGGCCTCTCCCCCGAATGGATAGTCGTCGACTCGCCGATGTTTATCCAACGAGTAATCCCTCAGATTGTGAACCACGATCTCGACCAACTTTTTATCTTGGGCTCTTTTCAGAATAGAATAATTCAGCGGGCTTTGCAATAACTCTGGCAATACGGTAATAATATCAATGCGCATCATAGCTCTCAATTTGCCGACAAAAGTAGCCTTTTCTAACGGGTTTCACAAATAGAGAAAATTTTTATCCCAGAAGTTAAGTGCTGCTCGAATTTGTTTTGTAATTTTGCCATACGTTGTCAAACGCAGATAACATGCATACCATAGGTAAAATATTGAAAACTATACGGGAAGAACGTGGGTTACAACTTCGACAGGTCGCTATCGAATCGAATATCGATTTGACTCTGTTGAGCCGTGTCGAAAATGGGAAACGAATGCCTTCCGAGAGCTTACTCATCAAATTAGCGGAAACTTACGGGCTCGACAGTAACCTGCTAGTCCTGCAATTAGTAAGCGATAAAATTTTAGAAATAAGCGAGCAGTATCCCGACCATACCATCGAAGCCCTGAAAGTCGCTCAGGAAAAAGCCCGACTCGGAGAGCGATACATCTCGTTCTTCATGAACTCGTTCATATCTCGCCCCATCGGGCTGGAAAGCCGCCGTTACATTGGAAACAAAACCAAACTGACCGATTGGATCATGGAAACTATTCGGCGGGAATGCCCCGAGGCGCATTCGTTCTGCGATATTTTTGCTGGAACCGGTGCTGTGGCCGGGAAAGCAATACCCTATTACGACCAAGTGATATTCAACGATTTGCTTTGTGCCAACCGAGTCATCTATCAAGGTTTCTTCGAAAAAGGAGAATGGAACAGGGATAAATTATGTACAATCCTCGACGAGTATAATCACACCGATTACAACTCTTTGGAGGATAATTATTTTTCAATAAACTTCGGCGGTAAATATTTCGATTATGGAGTTTCGAAACTCATCGGATATGTTCGCCAGAACATAGAAGACCGTCGAGGAGAACTCACAGACAAAGAATATAACATTCTACTCTCCACCCTCATTTACAATATGGATCGCATAGCCAACACCGTAGGGCATTTCGATGCCTACATACAAGGAAAGGAGATAGAAAAAAAATCCCTCACCCTCCGGTTAATAGACGCTCGAAGCTATGACAATGTAGCAATTTACCAAGAAAACAGCAACACGCTGGCTCGAACACTGCATGCCGACATCGTCTACATGGATCCACCCTATAATTCCCGCCAATATTGCGATGCCTACCATCTCTATGAAAATCTGGTCCGTTGGGAAAAACCGGAGGTAAAAGGAGTAGCCGGAAAATTCAACCAAAAAGACAAGAAAAGCGACTTTTGTACCATGAAGGCGGTCGATGCTTTCGCCGACCTCGTCGACAATCTACACACGAGATACATTGTACTGTCATACAACAACATGGCAAAAAAAGGGAATGGGCGATCCAATGCAAAAATGGACGATACCGACATCATGCGTATACTCGAAGCCAAAGGCCGAGTACAAGTTTTTTCCCATGACCACAGACCATTTACCACGGGAAAGTCGAATATTAAAAACCATCAAGAACGCCTATTTATATGTGTATGCGACAATCACTAGACTTTCCGAACCGGATACAATCACCTCTCAATTATACAGGTGGAAAATTCAGGCTATTACCGCAAATCCTGCCCTTGTTTCCCGCAAACATCGATGTGTTGGTAGACCTGTTCTGCGGTGGCGGTAACGTAGGAATCAACACATCGGCAGAGAGAATCGTCTTGAATGACTCGGACAAGAACGTCATACGCATTTTCAGATTATTCCGGCAATACCCCACCGAACAGATTTTAGAGATAATCGACGGCATCATCGACCGGTACGGCCTGTCGGACAGTCGCACGAACGGATATGCGTTTTACCAATGCGAAAGCGCGAGAGGTTTGGGTACATATAACAAGGAAGGATATAACCGGCTGCGTAGCGAGCTGAATAATATGAAAAGGAGGAACGACCGTTATTTCTTCATGCTGTTCACCCTCATCGTGTTTGCCTTCAACAATCAAATACGGTTCAACGAAAAAAGAGAATTCAATCTTCCGGTGGGGAAACGCGACTTCAATAACAACATGAGGAACAAAGTGAGGCATTTTGCCGAAGCCATCAAAAATCCCCATATCGAACTGTCGTCCAACGATTTTCGGAGAATTCCATTCGATGGGCTGTCCGAACACAGTCTCATTTATGCCGATCCCCCTTATTTGATAACCTGCGCCACCTACAACGAAAATAACGGCTGGAACGCCCGGCTCGAAAAACAACTGCTCACTTACCTCGACCGGGCGAACGACAGAGGAATAAAATTCGCCTTGTCGAACGTTCTGAAAAACGGAGACAAAGAAAACACGATATTGGCCGAATGGTTAGAACGGAATCCCATGTATATCCGTCACGATTTGAATTACAATTACAGCAATTCGAGTTATCACAAAAAAGACAGGAGCAAACATTCCACCGAAGTACTAATCACCAATTTCGAATGAAGTATGTGTACATATAAAAGCTATTGTTGGTCGATGGGAACCACGAGTTTCAGGACTGCCGATTTCAATCAAAAAATCGAAAGACAATTGACTCTTCTTTCCAAGTTTTGGGAGGTTCATACCGATGTCGTTTGGTCGGGGAACGACGAGATACAATCTTTGTACTACGACTTCATGAAAGACAACGATTTTCTTACCGGCGATGCACCCAACAAACCCAAAGATGCCCGGGAAAAAACATCGGGGTTGATTGATTTGGGATTGATCGATAACGAACGAAGACCGACTGCCGCCGGAGAATCATTACGACAAATCACCTCCAACGGAGATTTCCGACCGAATAATCTGCTGCAAATTCCGGCCGATAGCTACATTTATTTCAAACAGATGCTCAAAACGAGCAACGACGTAGACGGTGAAATCGTACGACTGTTCGTCGTACTGGTTCTCGCTTTGAAACAGCTGGAATATCTCACACAAGAAGAGTTCACCTACCTGCTGCCACTCATTACCACTTCCCGAAAATTCAGAACAATCGTCGATTGCATAAAACGATTGCGAAAAGGAGATATCACAATCGACGAAATCATCGTCGATACACTCTTGACGATGGAGAATTACCGGGAAGCGAGGCTATATCTTTTGGAGAGACCGGTATCCGAACATGTGATTTGCCAAGCGGGAATCAACCGCAAAAGTCGTCAATACGACAGCACATACTACCCGCTCTACCGCACTATCGAGTCATTGGATAGAAACAACGCTCAATCCATTCTCGATTTGTTACAAGCCTGCCGGAACATTCGCATCGGTGCGTTGTGGTGCAACCACCTTTTCAAAACGACGAACAGGGGAAAAATAAAGAAATTACTATCCGCCTCGCTCAACGATGTTCCCATCTTGAATTGCCGAAACGAATCTGAATTGAAAGACAGATTCTTCCGATTGATGCATCTCTTCAAGGTAAAAGCCAATTTGTCTGATTATTTCGATCTGAACCGCCGATATTTCGGGACGACCGATACCGTTCTTTTCAAAGACAACAGGGTAGAACTCTCCCCCATACCGAAATGTTTTTTCGACCTTTGTGCCGAAAATCTCGAAGAAATCGCTTTCACGACCTCACCGCTCCTGCCCCTCGATTGCGACATCGAAAAAATCATACCTCGCTATGATATCGAAGAATCCGACCTGCATCGTAAACTGGCAGACAAGTATGGCCTTGCCCCGCAATCGCTCAGCGACATTCGCGCCTTTCTCGACGACGAGCGCCACGAGCGTTTCAACCGGCTCATCGATGCCCGTTTTCCCGACCATGTCCTGTTGGAACTGTTGTCTGACTTCGAAACCCGCAACGACATCAATATCCGCAGGCTCGTCACCGACAACGCCGATGTGCCCACCATTTTCGAATACATCGTCGGTATCGTCTGGTACAAGGTAAGCAACCGCAAAGGGCGCATTCTGGATTACTTCAACCTGTCGTTAGATGCCGATTTGCTTCCGAAAACACACGCCGCCGGTGGTATGGAAGACATTACCTATCGATACAATGCCACTCCCGGTTACCCGGAGCACACACTGCTTATCGAAGCGACCCTTGCCGAGGCCGGCACACAACGCCGCATGGAGATGGAACCGGTCTCCCGGCATTTGGGTGACTTCCTCTTACGCGACAATCGGCAGGAAGCCTACGCCTTGTTTGTCACCCCGTTCCTGCATCTAAACGTTATTTCGGATTTCCGGGGGCGAAAACAAATGCCCTACTATTCAAGCGATGGAGAGCAGTGCATTAACGGAATGAAAATCATTCCTTTGAATACCGCCGAATTAAAAAACATCATCGCAAATTCGATGACTTACGACCAATTATACCCGCTATTCGAGTGCGCTCACCAAAACAATGAGCCTCCCAAAACATGGTATGAAAACAACATTATGCGCTCTCTACAACCGAAGAAAACCTCCACAGGGATATTAGGTACACTTTTTTGAATCACTCTTTATGAACAAAGGGACTCAATTATTGTGCATTTCACAGTATAAAATTTGTATCTATTAAATCTAATTTTTATATTTGAAAACTCACAAATATACAGAAAGGCGAGCGCAAAGGCAAACCGAAATCTCATTTCCGATTTGACTATGCCGAGCCGCATCCTATATTCTACAAATATATAGAAACCATGAGAGTAAAGGCATTTATATTCGTCGTTTTGATTCTACTCGGAGGGAAGATTTTCACCGTCGACGCAACCGAAAAACATACCATAGATATTGTGGGTATAGAACTCATCTCACCCTACCGCTGTAATCTCACCATCGGGTTTAAGTCATGGGGCGATCCGTTCTATTCTTTGGATATAAGGTCCCCCGATTTGCTCTACATCACCAACGAAAATATCAACCCGAAAGACTACGAAGATAAAAGCTACATAACATATACCATAACTTCGCTATTTACCGACACTGACTATGAGTTTGTAATAACAAGTTACGGAGAATTTGCAGCAAAGTCGGAAATATTGACTTTCAACTCCCACGATTTTTTAAGTAAAATCCAAGTTAACAACAACGAGATTCCCCGATCGGGCATCGTCTATTACGAACCCAATCGTAAATACCAGTTTGAATGCATCACCGATTTCCCGGCGGAAAACTTCCAATGGAGCTTCGAAATCGCCCAAAAAGAGGGAGGTCCAAAAATCATCGCGACCGGCGAAAGTCCCCAATTCCCAATCGAAATACCCACTGTGGAATATATGGACAAACGGAACGATGACGGTGATGTCATTTGCAATATTTACTGCAAAACCCAATATGGAGGAATAACCTATGAAATCAACTACCCTTTCTTTATCCGCACATACCCCGACCAGCCGAAGATCGATATTCTCGATGTAAAGGTACAGGATGCACAATCTTGCACACTGACTGTGGGATTTCATGCTTGGGATGCAAAAACCTATACGATAAAAATCGTCGACACAAACAGAGATAAGATTTGGGAAGACAACCTCGAAGACAACATCAACAATAGTTATACCACGTACACCTTCGACAAAATATATATCGATACCAACTACGAAATAACGGTATGGGGATTTAACGGTTCCAAAATTTTAATGACCCAAACTCTATATTTCCGTATGAACGACCACATGGGTATCGAGAAAATAGAACAGGACGAATTTATCGAATCGGGAACTATCTTTAACCTGCAAGGACAAATCATCGGCCGATTTACCGAAAACCATCGGGACATATTCACCGAACTGCAACCCGGTATCTACATCATAAACGGATTGACCTCTACCGGGAAAAAAGTCAACCGTAAAATTATCGTCAAAAGCCCTTCCTCCCCGATATGATATAGAAAAACTATCCTGTCCCGGAATAAACCTCATAAAAAACAGGACTTTTCATATCTCGAAAAAAAGAGCTACCTTTGCCAATCGAAAAAATAAGAACCGGGTCTCGGCACTATCGAGCGATATTCGTCTCTCTCCCCGTTCCACCCGGTAAACACGAAAAGGTAAAAGATGATAACGGTTAACAATTTAGGTATTCAATTTGGTAAAAGAGTTCTTTTTCAAGAGGTTAATTTAAAGTTTACTCCGGGAAACTGCTATGGCATTATCGGAGCTAACGGAGCCGGCAAATCGACCCTCATGCGTATTTTGAGCAATCAACTCGAACCCTCTCACGGTACTGTGACTCTGGGGCCGGGTGAACGCCTCTCTGTATTGAGTCAGGATCACTTTGCATTCGATGAATTTACCGTCATCAATACCGTGCTGATGGGGCATACCGTTCTATGGGACATCATGCAGGAAAAAGATGCCTTGTACGCCAAACCCGATTTCAGCGATGCGGACGGTATCCGCGCAGCCGAACTCGAAGAGAAATTCGCCGAGCTCGAAGGTTGGAATGCCGAAAGCGATGCAGCTTCCCTGCTCAGCGGACTGGGTATCAAGGAAAACAAACACTACATGCTCATGAAAGATTTGAGCGGTAAGGAAAAAGTACGGGTATTGTTGGCAAAAGCATTGTTCGGTCACCCGGACAACTTGCTGCTCGACGAGCCCACCAATGACCTCGACCTCGAAACGGTGATGTGGCTCGAAAACTACCTCGCCAACTTCGAAAATACCGTATTGGTCGTTTCGCACGACCGGCACTTCCTCGATTCGGTATGTACGCACACCGTAGATATCGACTTCGGCAAAGTACAACTTTTCGCCGGGAATTACAGTTTCTGGTACGAATCCAGCCAGTTGGCTCTGCGTCAACAACAGCAACAAAACAAGAAAGCCGAAGAAAAGCGAAAAGAATTGCTCGAATTTATCCAGAGGTTCAGTGCCAATGTCGCCAAATCGAAACAGACGACCAGCCGTAAAAAGATGCTCGAAAAGCTCAATATCGAAGAGATACAACCTTCTTCCCGCCGATACCCGGGTATCATTTTCACTCCGTCACGGGAGCCGGGTAACAAAATTCTCGAAGTCAAAGGACTCGCAAAATCGATCGAAGGGACTCTGCTTTTCAAAGACGTGAACTTCTCCATCGAAAAAGACGACAAAGTGGCTTTCATCTCTCACGATCCTCGTGCTATGACAGCTCTTTTCGAAATCATCAACGGCGAAGCGAAAGCCGATGCGGGAACCTACGAATGGGGACAAACCATCACCACGGCCTATCTGCCGCTCGATAACAGTTCGTTTTTCAATACGGACATGAATCTGATCGATTGGTTGGCACAATTCTCAGAGGACACCAGCGAGCTGTATCTCAAAGGCTTTCTCGGTCGTATGCTCTTCTCGGGAGAAGAGTTGCTCAAACAGGCGTCCGTATTGTCCGGAGGGGAAAAAATGCGTTGTATGATCGCCCGTATGATGTTGAAAAATGCCAACACCATGATACTCGATTCCCCCACCAACCACCTCGACCTCGAATCGATACAGGCTTTCAACAATACGCTGCAAGGATTCAAGGGTAATGTGCTGCTTTCCTCGCACGACCACGAATTTATACAGACCGTCTGCAATCGTATCATTGAACTGACTCCCGGCGGTATCATCGACAAAATGATGGACTACGACGATTACATCACCGATGAAAAGGTACAAGCCGCCCGCGAACGACTCTACAATTTATAAAAACATATTTTCGGTATGATAAAACATATTGTAACTTTCAAACTGACCGGCACTCCGGCAGAACGCAAAGAGGTAGCGAATAAATTCAAAGATGCTTTGATGGCTCTGCCCCTAACTATCGACGTGCTTAAAAGTATAGAAGTGGGCATCAATGAAAACCCGTCCGAAAGTTGGGATATCGTACTTACTGCGGTCGTAGAAAAAATGGAAGATGTAGAAACCTACGCAAAACACCCGGCCCATGTAGCCGCTGCCGCACTCCTCGCCGGACATAAAGCCGACAGGGCATGCGTGGATTACACATACTGATAAATTTCCAAGCTATTCTTCTTAACCCTCTCCTAAGAAACCACTGTTTCTTAGGTGTTTTCCCTATATCGTTAACGCGACTCCCCATAAAACTACGGGACACAGCAAGGGAGAAGGAGAGTACTATAAAAAAACAAGAGCGAAAATCCTGATCGGTTTTCGCTCTTGATGTATTTTACCAAGCCGTATTCATTTATCACGGCTTGTGCTTTCTTCTAAAATCAGGCAACCGCAGCTGCCAATTTTTTTTGTAATAAGGCTGTTAACTCTTGGCACATGGCGCCATTTCCCATTACTCGATACTTCGCTATCTGATACCGAAGCATCTCTACTGTCATTTGTTCTTTCATCATAATTCAGCTTTTTTTGTTTTCCACCCTTTGTGAAAAACGGATTCTTTTTACTCTTTTTACGCTACAAATATAATAACAAATTCGCAATAAATATGTTTTATAACATAAAAAAACATATTGCTTTTTTATGAATTATATATTTCCATTCGCTTATTTCAACATTAAAACCAAACCATAAATATCTAATTATCAAAAATTTATTACTATTTCAAGAAAGATTTTCCGAACCGTTCATTTTTTTATAATTTTGTTCGATTAAAATAATAACAAAATATGCCCGTAAAAATACCTTCGTCATTACCGGCAGTCGAAATATTAAAGGCCGAAAATATATTTGTCATGGACGATTTGCGTGCTTCGACACAAGACATTCGTCCATTGAAGTTGCTCATATTGAACCTCATGCCTTTAAAAATAGTTACCGAAACCGATCTATTACGCCTCATCTCCAACACGCCTTTACAAATCGAACTCGATTTCATGAGCGTTTCGGGACACATCTCCCGGAATACTCCGCTCGAACATATCGATACATTTTATAAAGACTTCGACGAAATACGCAGTCAAAACTACGACGGCATGATTATCACAGGCGCCCCTGTCGAAAAATTACAATTCGAGGAGGTCGATTACTGGAACGAGTTAGTCGAGATTTTCGACTGGGCGCACAAACACGTTACCTCGACTCTCTATATTTGTTGGGCTGCTTTGGCCGGGCTGTACCATTTTTACGGAATCCCCAAATACCCGTTGGATAAAAAACTTTTCGGAGTATTCGCCCATCATAAATACGACGAGCGAAATCCTATTTTCAGAGGATTCGACGACTTGTTTTACGTTCCTCACAGCCGATATTCCGAGGTACGCCGAGCCGATATCGAAAAGGATAAATCCTTGACAATCCTTTCCGAATCGGAGGATGCGGGAGTTTATATGGTCATGGCTCGTTGCGGCAGAGAGTTTTTCATCACGGGGCACTCCGAATATTCGACTCTCACGCTCGACATCGAGTATCGCCGCGATTTGGCGAAAGGCCTCGACATTGCCCTCCCCCGAAATTACTATCCCGATAACAATCCCGATAACAATCCGATCGTCAACTGGCGGGGACATGCCAACCTGCTTTTCACGAATTGGCTGAACTATTTCGTATATCAACAAACGCCCTATAACCTGAACGATATACAATGAAAACCGTACGTCGCATAGAACTATTAGCCCCGGCGAAAAACGTCGAAATCGGGCAGCAAGCGATTCTCCACGGCGCCGATGCCGTGTATATCGGCGCGCCTCGCTTCGGGGCACGTTCCACCGCAGGTAACAGCATCGCCGATTTAGCCCGACTCATCGACTTCGCCCATCGATTCGATGCCCGGGTGTACATCACATTGAATACCATTTTACGGGACGACGAACTGCGCGACGCCGAACGACTCATTCACGAATTATACAAAATAGAGTCCGATGCACTCATTGTCCAAGACATGGGTATCACCCGGCTCGACATTCCTCCCATAGCTCTGCACGCCAGCACACAAGCCGACAACCGTACACCCGAGAAAGTAAAATTCCTCGAACAATGCGGATTTTCACAAGTCGTACTGGCCCGCGAACTTTCACTGGGGCAAATCAACGAGATAGCCCGATCGGTACAAGTCCCGCTCGAAGTTTTCGTGCATGGAGCCCTGTGCGTCAGTTACAGCGGACAATGCTACCTTAGCGAAGCGATGTGCGGACGCAGTGCCAACCGGGGCAAATGCGCCCAATACTGCCGGCTTCCCTATACTCTCATAGATGGGAAAGGCAATGTTATCGCCAAAGACAAGCATCTGCTCTCTCTTCGGGACCTCAATCAAAGCGACAGATTGGAGGAGCTTCTCGATGCGGGTGTATCGTCTTTCAAGATAGAGGGACGACTCAAAGACATGGCCTACGTAAAAAACTGTACGGCCTATTACAGGCAGGAACTCGACAAGATTTTCAAACGCCGTCCCGAATACCGTACAGCCTCGACCGGACACTCTTCGATAGAATTTACACCCCGGCTCGAAAAAAGTTTCAACCGAGGATTCACCCACTATTTTTTGGACGGAAGAACGCCCGAACCTATCGCCTCGCCCGACACCCCGAAATCTTTGGGTGAATACGTGGGAAAAGTCAAACAATCCGATAAAAACACATTTACGATCGCCGGACTCACTCCCATACACAACGGAGACGGACTATGCTTCGCCAATAACAAAGGGGAATTCGAGGGTGTACGGGTAAATCGGGTGGAAGGGAACCGAATCTTCCCGGCCTCCCGAATCGAGATAACCCCTCACACGGTTCTGTATCGGAACTTCGATTTCGAGTTTGACAAACGACTCTCCCGCCCTTCCGCCGACAGAAGAATCGATGTAGAGATAACCCTCTATGCCGTTCCCGGAGGATATGCCCTTTACATGAAAGACGAATGCGGCAATCACACGACCATACGGGAAGACGCACCCCACGAAACCGCCCGAACCCCTCAGCAAGAAACTCAAAAGAAACAGCTCGGCAAATTGGGAACGACCGCCTACTCGGCCCTGAAAATAGACATCGACCTGCCCGACAATTTCTTCATACCGGCCTCCGTACTTTCAAAACTCAGGCAAAAAGCGGTCGAATCTCTCGACCGTGTTAGACGCATTGCCTACCGAACCGAGAAACGACAAGAGGAAGACAAAACCGTATGTTATCCCCAGACAGAGCTATCTTACCTCGGCAACGTATCTAACCGACTTGCCGAACAATTCTATCGCGAACACGGGGTTACCCGTATAGACCCGGCCTTCGAAATAAAACCTTCGAGGGGAGTTCCCCTCATGTTCACCCGTCACTGTATTCGTTATATGCTGGGAATATGCAAAAAGACACCCGCCGGCAACAAATTTCCCGACCCCCTCACCCTATTGTATAAAGGACAAAAGCTCCAACTGCATTTCGACTGTACGGCATGTGAAATGACCCTGCAAAGAATGGAATAACCCCGTAAACATAACCTTTCCCGATAAATTTTTTCATTCGGGCTTTATCATTTGCTCAAAAAGAGTGTACAGAGATAACAATATTCTGCTCATATAGTTAAATAAAGTTAATAATTGGAGGGGGGGTAATTTTCGATCTCTTTTAATTTTTTTTATCGCATTCTACCTTCTATTTTTGCACATATTAATATTATGTAAAATACAGTCAAATGAAAAAGAAGGTTATGATTTTCTTTGCACTGATTGTGGGAACTATCGCTTCGGCACAAAATCTACGCGAATCCATAGCGATCGTTCGACCCAATTTCAGTGAAAGTACCCAAACATTCCTTACCGATTTTAGCAAATCGTTACGTAAAGACGGATTCTATGCGGCAGCCGACATTCTGCAAAATTACGGGAAAGGGTCGTTCGGGACCGGATTTGCCTACCGGGATAAACGAGACGGTCGGTTATACATCATCACCAACCGTCATGTGGTAGAACAAGCCGAAACCGTCGATGTCGAATTTTCTTTACCGGACAACAGTTCAAAAACATTCGCAACATGTCCCGTAGTGGGTGTGCACGATGATTTCGATGTCGCATTCATCGCACTGCCGGAAGAAGCCAATATTCCCACGCTCGATATAACAGACAAGAGCATAACCGACGGCACTCCCGTATTTAGTGCCGGATTTCCCGCATTGGGAAACAAACCCTCTTGGCAGCTGGGACAAGGAATCGTATCGAATGCCAGTGCCCAAATCAAATCCCTGACCAACGGAAAAGAACTGCCTTTGGTACAACACACGGCACAAGTCGATGCCGGCAGTTCCGGCGGGCCCTTACTTATAAGAGATGAAAATGCAGCCGCAGGATTCGCCGTGGTAGGAATCAATACGTGGAAAGCATCCGACCGGGAAAATACCAATTTTGCTATTCCGGTACACGCCATCGACGATTTCCTGAAAAATTATTCCACCGATACACAATCTCTGCTTACCCAAACAGAAGTCTCAAATAGAGCATCGGCCATGCTCAAAGCTGCCCAATCGTCCTATCAAGCAGTCATGCCATTCGTTTCATATCGGTATGTATCGAACATCTCGGCCAACACGTTTTACGATTTGGTCAATGCTGCCTCCGATGCTGCCACAGATGCCATGAAATCGTGCTTCGAGCAAGGGCAACCGTTGGAGGGTATCCGTATAGGATTGTCCGATATTATCTGTCGCCAGTTCTCCGGGAGAAACTATACTTTTTCGACCGTGGCCGATCTCGATTCCATCGGCAGGACCGCCGAGGCCATATATACCACAGGCAACAAAAACATCTCTACCCGATGGATCATGGAGCAAGGACGCTGGCGGTTGAGCGCTGCGGAAAATATCAAAGCCAGTCGAATCGAGCCTAACGGTATCTCAAAAAGTTACGGATTCGGCACATCGATCTATATAGGGCTCGTTTATCCTTTCAATAATGATGCGTTCGACATGTCGTACAACATAGCGTTCAAACGCACCATACTCACATTCATGACCTACGAAGTCACCGCCTCTCTTCTAAAAGTCAAAACCGAAAAGACAGAATGGGAAGGAGCTAATGAAATCGTAAAACCCCATTCGCACAATGTCTTCGACCTCGACCTTAATATCGGCGGACAATTACCTGTCAAATGCGGCCCTATCTATCTCGTCCCATATGCCAAAATTTTGGGCGGGCTTTACTTCGGATCCGATTTAACCGGTATCGATTACGGATTCGGAACCGGTGTGGAAATAGCCTACAAGTTCGGTTATCAAAATTATGTATTCGCCAACATAGGTTATATAGGCAAACGCATGAAGCCCTTCGACGACGAAGAATTTCGCCTCAAATCGAAAACTCTTTCAGGATTGGCGTTCTCGATAGGAGTAAGTTTTTAACGAATCACTTTATCTAAAACAAATACAATATGAAAAAGATTTTATGGCTATGTCCGCTAATGTTGCTGATGATGGCATTCATCGGCTGTGATGACAAAGAAAAAGACGATGACGAAGGTCTGAGTGGTCAATTATCAGAAACCACATGGGCAGCAGAAGTAAAAAAGTATCCGTTCCTCACCAATTTCCCGGAGTATGACGGTGAATTGGAAAACCACCGCTACGACGATACCTATGGAATATTACAATATATCATAATGGATTACAAATGTGAAGAATCGCTTAAAACCAAATATTGCGCCAAACTGACAGCTGCCGGATTCGTAGACGAAGACGGGTATGGAATTTATAAAAAGACAACCACAGAATACAAATTGGCAGTCAGTATCTCATACGGAGGAGGCACGTTGGCTCTTAGTTTAAGTGCAGAACCTATCCAATAGAGAAAGAGAAACGCACTCGATCGCTCTCGAAGCATGCGATAAAAAGTCCGATTGAGGTATTTTCAATCGGACTTTTGCTATTTCTATTCCATGAACGAACGACCATCACGAAAAGGTCACCCCATCGACCCGCTATTTCTCTCCCAAAACACACCGTCCCGGTAGCCCTGAATCGTCTTGTTCCCATCGGCAAGAAGCAGACGCTTTGCCGCCCATAGGCAATACTCTTCGTTAAGCTCTATGCCGCAAAAGTTTCGGTTCAACTTTTTCGCTACGACGGCTGCCGTCCCGCTCCCCATAAAAGGGTCGAAAACGACATCGCCCACCTCCGACGAGGCCAAAATTAATTTGGCATACAACTTCTCCGGCTTTTGTGTAGGGTGGTCGGTATTCTCGGGCATAGACCAAAAAGGTATGCTTATATCGTCCCAAAAGTTCGAAGGATAAGTAGAACGAAAATTCCCCTGTTCCGTACACTCCCAGTCTTTCGGTTGTCCGTTTTTCCGATAAGGAGCGATTACCCGGCGTCTCATTTTCACAGCCTCGACGTCGAAATAATAATTCTTACGGTCCTTCACGGCAAACCAAATATCTTCCATTCCGTTCTTCCAATTGTTCCTTGCTCCCCGACCTTTCTCTCTTTGCCAAGTTATTCGGTTAAGGATAGAGAGACCGGCCCTTTCAAGCACAGTTTGCAAAGCCGATGTGGACTTCCAATCGCCACAAAGATAGAGAGAACCGTCCGACTTCAACTTTTCGCAAACTTTATAAAACCAAGTTTCGAGATAACTGATATAAGCCCCGTTATCCATAGCCTCGAACTTCATGCCATGAAAATCTTTCGTCAGATTATACGGTGGATCGATAATCACCAAGTCGGCGAAACCGTTCGGGATTCGATCGATAATCGCCAACAAATCGGCATGTATTATTTTATTGAGTACATTTTCTCCCCGCTCGATATCCGATAAAGTCGAAACCATACCCCTCAACTGTTCCACCTCCTCGCCCGTAACAGACAATGTTCTGTTTCTACCGGCACGTTTCCGTTCTTCCCCTCTCATACTATTCACTCGATATATTTTCCAAATGCGTTATCAAAATCCGGTAAATCGGATTCCGAGACAACAGTCGCGAATTTCCCAAAACGAAAAGCTGACGCCGAGCACGAGTCAACGCAACGTTTAATTTCCGGTCTATCAGTTGTCCCGACTCTTCCGTATAACTCGGCAACCACTCCAATTGCGACTCGTCGTTCACACAGAACGAGTAGATGATGCAATCGTTTTGAGAACCTTGAAACCGCTCCACCGTATCGACACGAATAGTATCGAATGCAGAAATACCGAATTTATCGAGTTCTTGGCGGATTCGAGCTATTTGATGTCTGTATGGAGCAATGATTCCCACCGACCGTTCGTCGAACTCCAACCCGTTACGTTCGTACAATCTATACAAAGCATTTACAATGGCAGCGGTTTTGCAAGCCTCCTCATTATTATATTTTTTCCCGGCACAAAGAGTCTTCGTCGGGAAAAAAGCCGTCCTCTTCGTCGCGATTACTCTTTCCCACTTATCATCGCCCATATTCGTAAAAGGCAGTAAAGATATTTGATGGGGGGCATTTCCATCGCGCAACGCCCCTTTATAAAAATAAGTATTGGCAAACGATGCAATATCGGGATGCATTCGCCATTGGCAATCGAGCATATCGGCAAAAGGAGAACCTTCGGGCAATCGCCGGTACAGCCGCTCGAATAAAGAAATACGACAATCGACAAACCCGGCCGAACGCAACCGTTCATCGGTGATAACAGACTCTTCCGCAGACTGCACGACAACGGCGGGCAACTGTTTATGGTCTCCTATCAAAATAAATTTACCTATGGCATCCCGTCCCGTAGGTGTCTTGGCAGATAACAGCCCTACGAGTTGAGGTTCCAATATCTGTGAAGCCTCATCGACAATAGCCACATCGAATCGTTTCAGATTAAAAAGCTCCATCTTCCCCGACAAAGAAGACAAGGTAGCCACAAACACGCGGCAAGAGTGTATCGAACGGTTCGCCTCCTCCCTATTCCGACATTGCTTCATGCGCTCGGACAACAAGTGAGAACGGTATGCGACATCACATGAAAGAGTCTGTCCTACCCGAATATAATCATCGACCTCACCTATCGTTTCCAACTTATCGCAGATTTCATCTACCGCACGGTTGGTAAAAGCCACCAATAAAATCTGGTAATCCGGAATAGCCAAAAACTCCCTCACCATATTCCGCAACGCCACCGAAGTTTTTCCTGTTCCCGGAGGCCCGACCAACAGAAAATAATCCTCGGCTTGCAGAGCTTTTAATAAAATACGGGATAAATCGGGACTGTCATATTCATAGGACAATCGACGAGACATATTTCGGACTGGCGACTCTCCCGCCTCGCCGACCAACAAACCCCTGCGATGCGGAGAGGCATCCAACATCGCATACAAACCTTTGTACTGTAACAAAAACGAAGAATCTACATAGTCGTGTTCTACCGCATAACAAGAAGCTATCGGCAATGCCTCGGCATACGATTGGTTATCCCGTAATCTCAACACGACACGGTCGGCCGTCATAGAAGCGATCGTCGCCTTGAAAACTTGTCGGGTAGATACTCTATCGGCATCGGTATCGCACACATAGAACAAAACAATATCACCCAGTCTGAAATCGGGAGACGGCGTATTTCCCGGCAAAATAAATTCGACTTCGGGAATATCTTCCGCCGCACAATTTCGAACCAACCGCAGTCCTGAAAACATATAGCCTTCCCTCTCTTTTTCGTCCCGAGTCATTCGCCACAAAGAAGCAACGCCGGAAATTCCGCTACCCGAAGGATAGCCGATTTTCGACAAATAATGTTCTCGCGAAACAAACGCATAAAACCGATAGAAATATCGCAGAGCCAAATCGTTATCGTCTCGTCGCTCCAATCTCCTGCGGCCACAGTCTATCTCGGGACGAATATACTGCTCGGTAAACAGACTGGGCCGGGGAATGAGGTTATCGGCGGTCAGCCGACTTACCAACCATTCAGCCTGTACATATCCATATCGAGATATATCCCGTTCGACAGACACAATTTTATTCCTCAAATTCAAAAGTTTCTGCAATTCCCTCGTCGATGTTTTCACCGGACGCAAGCAACCTTCCGGGTTCAAATTTCGAGAATATAACAAATAGAAATGCTGGTTTTCCAATTTTACACCAAGTACACTTTGTATCATCGACTGATACAAAGCACACTGAGCCCGATGCGGAAACGACACTTTCGACAAATCGTTTTCGGGATAAGGCGGGCGGCCGGCTTTCAACTCAATACAACAGAGGCCGTTTTCCACTTGTAAAAAATCGAGACGGCCCTGCAATCCCAAAGCCTCACAGATAAAAGAAGGTTCGACCATCGCTTTTCGGCGGTCTATTCCCAAAGCAGAAAAATCCGTACTCAGAATACGTTTCAATGTCTCGAATTGACTGTGGAGATTCTGAAAAAATCCTCTATCTACCGACTTTGCCGAGACAAATTCTATCGGGTAACGAGCAAAAATTTTCGGCATTAAGGAATCGAAAGTTACACTCCGAAAATCTTTCGACGTTATCAGTTCATCAAAAATCAAATTAACGGCATTACCCAACAAAATAGAATCCGTTATCGTCTTGGGACGTATACGATTCCAAAAATAACGTTGCCAACACGTTCCATATTCCTGCACACACTCGGCTAACGCACTGGCATCAACCAAATAATCGGGTTCCAATATAAGAAAACGAGGGAGCAATCCGCCATCGACTATAATAACGTCTACCAAATTCAATTTAGAACCGGGTTCCAACAAGCACAAGATTTCGTCGAATTCACTATTCACCCCGTCCCGATGAATCCACACCGGCATTTCCCCGAGTAAAGAGGGAGCCGCAACACGAACCCGCAATTCATTTTCTCCCGCACAGATTACCTCTGCGGTAATACGACGAAACGAATCGTGTGTATCCTCCTTTACTTCCGAGCTGTGCATCTCCTCCTTTATTCTTCTATATAATATTACCGATTTTTATTTCAGTACAAAAATACCCATTCGACCCCACCAGCCCAAATAAATACGATCTATTTTATCGTGAATTCTTTTGCGATAAAATAGGCTTAGTCTATAATTAGCGGGCATTGTCTTTGTATATTCCATCGCCATGCGACACAGGGGGAAGGAATAAATTCTGATTTTACAAAAAAAGCGCAATCTTTTCAGATTGCGCTCCAAAGAATCTATTGTAAATCTAAATACAAAGAGTCTTGTGAAATTTAAGCTCTCGGACGAGCTTCTTTAATGACCAATGCACGACCGGCAAATTCTTTACCAGACAATTCTTCGATCGCCCGTTTGGCAGCTTCGTCATCAGACATCTCGGCAAAGCCGAAACCTTTTGAGCGACCAGATTCACGATCCACGATAATTTTTACCGAATCAATTGCACCAAAACCTTCCAATAAGGTTTGAAGGTCTTGTTCTTTAACCCCATAATTGAGGTTTCCAAGATAAATGTTCATAAGAAAAAAATAAATGAATAAAATTAAAACTTCCGCATCGGATACTCTTATGAACTTAAAATAAATAATCTCCCGTTTTTTCACAGAAGAGAATCTCTGTGTAAGCACATATAGCTTCGATACGGGAGCAAATTAAAGTATAATTTTCGGATATATCATCTATTTTCCCAATTATTTTTACAGAAATCTCATTTCTTGGGAAAATATATCAATCTTTCACTTATTACCGAACAAGGCTCGCATTCTGTTTCTTATAAAAATTTTACGGAATATAGTGTAAACTTTGCAAGACAGCTCGGATCTTCTCATAAGTCGTAATACGGGTAGGGACAAGTGGCAATCGTAATTTATTCTCGATATATCCCATAGCATTCAACAAGCATTTAACTCCGGCCGGATTTCCATCGACAAACAATAGGCTGAACAATTCTGTGAAGCGATGATGAATAGACAAAGCATTGTGAAAATCTCCATTCAACGCTAATCTCACCATCTTGCTGAACTCTTTCGGGAAAGCATTCCCGATAACAGAAATCACTCCTACGGCCCCCAAAGTCAACAACGGGAAAGTAATACCATCGTCTCCCGAAATGACCATAAAATCGGCAGGCTTATTTTTAATGATATCGTCCATCTGAGTGATATTTCCAGACGCTTCCTTGATGGCGATTATATTAGGATATTCTTTGGCAAGACGCAATGTTGTTTCGGCATTCATATTCACGCCGGTACGCCCCGGAACATTATATAAAATAACCGGCAATTTAGACGCCTGAGCGATTGCACTATAATGCTGATATATTCCCTCTTGGGAGGGCTTATTATAATAAGGAACCACCGATAAAATGGCATCATAACCCGAAAAATCGTCTTTTTTCAAATGGTCTATAATACCCCTCGTATTATTTCCACCTAACCCGAGGACGAGAGGAATACGGCCCTTCGTACGTTCTACTACAAATCTTTTTATCTCCGTTTTTTCTTCTTCGGTCAATGTAGGAGTTTCGGCAGTAGTTCCCAACACGACAAGATAATCGGTTCCATTTTGTATCAAATATTCAATAAGTCGCGAAAGGGCTTCGAAGTCGATACTTTCGTCTTCTTTGAAAGGCGTGATAAGTGCCACTCCCATTCCGCTTAAATTGATTCTCGTCATAGTTTTATATCCTCTTAAATACCGATTCCAAAATTACAGATTATTCTCTTTTACACCAATTTTCTTCCAATAAAAAAGAGCACTCTGTAACAACTCGCCGGCATTCGGTTTCGATCTACCTACTCCGGTATCACCATCTTCGGATACTCCTCCTCGGGGAGACGACTCCGGCAAAAGAATTTGCAAATTGAACGGATTGCCTTCTCCTTTGGGTACTCCTATTTTAAAAATAGACCGGGAACGTACAGCCAAATATAATAAAGGCAAGGATTTAGAAATCGACACATCGATCAACACATCTCCATCGTTATCGTCAAAATTTCTCAGGAAAGCCCGAGTCGGTCTTTTTAACAACCAACAAGTCTGCAAAACAAGTATCGGACTGCATCCGGGAACCTCTACCGATACCTTGTCTTTGCGATGTGTATCTATAACCAACGTGACATCAATACCCGCCCGAACTATCTCCTGAATGCCGGGAAGAAGAGATTGAACATCTTTGCCCTGAGCCATCAATACCAAACGCTTAGTCTCTCCAAAAGGGCAAAACCCATCGCTCTGTCTTCTTTTTAGCTGACGCTTGATCGCCCATTTAGTAATAAACGAAAATAACATGAATTATCTATTTATTGAATCATCTCCAAAAACTCTTCTTCGGATAAAATCCGAACTCCTAATTTTCTCGCCTTTTCAAGTTTAGCCGGCCCCATATTCTCGCCTGCCAGAACATATGTCGTTTTACCCGATACGGAACCCGTATTTATACCTCCGTGCTGTTCGATAAGAGCTTTATATTCATCACGGGAATGATGGGTAAACGTGCCACTGATAACGATTGTCGCACCGGATAACTTGTCGGTTCTCTCCGAAAGTCGTTCTTCGGTAATTTGCATCTGCACTCCATATTGTCTCAACCGTTCTACGAAACGGAGATTATCCTCATCAGAGAAATAAGCTACGACACTTTGAGCGATACGCACCCCTATGTCTCCTATCCGAATCAAGTCCTCGGTAGTCGCCTCGATAATACGGTCTATCGAATGAAGAGCCAACGCCAACTTCTTGGCGACCGTTTCGCCCACGTAACGAATACCCAATGCGAATAATACCCTCTCGAACGGAACGGAACAAGACTGTTTCACCGCATCGACGATATTTTGTGCCGATCGTTCTCCCATACGTTCCAAACCGGCTATCACATCGGGCTGTAAAGTATACAAGTCCGAAGCGTCTCTCACCAAGCCCAAACTATAAAACTGACCTATCGTTTCACTTCCGAGACCTTCGATATTCATTGCCTTGCGACTGATAAAGTGCTCTATCCGCCCTTTAATCTGCGGAGGACAACCTTTTTCGTTCGGGCAAAACCATGCAGCCTCTCCCTCGATACGTTTCAGCGGAGTCCTACACTCAGGTTCCGGACACTCTTTAATAAAACGTACTTTTTCTCCTATCAGTAAACGAGCAGAGGTATCTACCGCTGTAATTTTAGGAATAATTTCGCCTCCTTTCTCCACAAAAACCATATCTCCGATGTGCAAATCGAGAGCGTTTATAATATCTTCATTGTGCAAAGTCGCCCTCTTGACAATAGTACCCGACAACAATACCGGATCGAGATTGGCGACAGGAGTGACGGTTCCGGTACGTCCCACTTGGTAAGACACAGAATTCAATCGCGTAAGGGCTTTTTCTGCTTGGAACTTATAGGCTATCGCCCAACGCGGAGATTTTGCCGTATATCCCAAATTCTTCTGTTGCCGCAATGAATTTACTTTAAATACCATTCCATCGGTAGCGACGGGAAGATTCTTCCGCTCCATGTCCCAATAATTGATATACTCTTTCACCTCTTCTACGGAGTGAAGTTTGCGAACGGCATCCGAAACTTTAAATCCCCACGACCGAGCATATTGTAAATTTTCATAATGCGTATCGGCCGGTAAATTTTCGCCCAACAGATAATACAGATAAGCATCGAGTCCCCGCGCCGCTACCACAGCCGAGTTTTGTGATTTCAACGTTCCCGCCGCCGCATTGCGTGGATTGGCAAACAAAGGCTCCTCCTGTTCCTCTCGCTCTTTGTTCAAAGCATCGAAAACAGCCCAAGGCATCAATATTTCACCTCTTATCTCGAACGAGTCGGGATAGTCGTTGCCTCGCAACTGCAAAGGGATACTGCGGATTGTTTTCACATTCTCGGTAACGTCATCGCCTCGCGTACCGTCTCCACGAGTAACCGCCCGCACCAATCTACCTCCTTCATAAATCAACGATATGGAAGTTCCGTCATATTTCAGTTCACCCACCAATTCAAAATCCTCTCCCATCAATCCCGAACGAACCCGTTCGTAAAATGCCGATACTTCTTCTATCGAATAGGTATTGCTCAACGACAACATCGGGTAACGATGTTCCACTTGGGAAAAAGATCGATTTATATCGTTCCCGACACGCTGCGTCGGTGAATTGGGATCGAAATACTGTGGAAAAGTCTCTTCCAACCCTTGCAATTCATGCATCATTTCATCGAATGTACGATCATCGATCGTGGGAGCGTTCAACACATAATAATTATAATTATGCTCATCGAGTTCCCGACGTAAACGCTCTATCTTTTCTTGGGGAGATTCCATAGGGACATTAGGTTTTGTTTTGGGCAAATATAGTGAAAGTTGAGTGCAGAGACAAGAGGAAATCATATTTCCAACTTGGCTATGCTGAAACGAATCCTATCACAAATATAGTGAAAGGCGAGCGCAGAAGCAAGTATTCGAAAATACTTCCGCTCGGTAAGACGAAATTAAAGCAATCTTTATTTTGCTCGGCTCTCGCTTATTTGTATCTTTGCATTAGAATGCAAAAGAGGGAGAATGTTACAGTCGAAATCATTGTGTGGAGTCACTTTACAGTATAACATCGAAGGAGACGGTTATCCGGTTATCCTCATGCACGGCTGGGGGTGCAACCACACGACCGTGCAGTCGATAGAACGACTGCTATCACCTCATTTCAAGGTATACAATCTCGACTTTCCCGGATTCGGCGGAAGTAGCACTCCACCCTCGATATGGGGCGTGGAAGAATATACGCAAATGCTCGAAGCGTTCGTAAAAGACGAAAATATAGAAGCCCCAATTCTTATCGGGCACTCTTTCGGGGGACGGGTATCTATCTTATACGCCTCACGAAACAAAACCCATAAAGTTATTTTGGTCGACGCTGCCGGGATTAAGCCCAAACGCCCATTAAAATACTACCTGAAAGTCTACTCGTTCAAACTATGGAAAAAAGTCTTACCACTTGTAATCGGGAAAAAACAAGCTGAAAAAACAATCGAGAATTATCGCCGCAAATCGGGTTCGGCAGACTATAATGCGTTGACAGGTATCATGCGTAATATAATGGTAAAAGTTGTCAACGAAGACCTTAAAGCGGTTTTGCCGAAAATCCAGTGTCCCGTTCTTCTTCTATGGGGAAAAAACGACACCGCCACCCCATTGCGAGATGCCCGCATCATGGAGAAACTGATTCCCGATGCCGGGCTGGTAGCATTCGACGATGCCGGGCATTACAGCTTCCTCGACAAGCCCTACGAATTTAACACCGTCTTACAAAACTTTTTACAAGACGACATAAAAAGAAAATCATGAACGAAATACTCACTCTCGTCACATTCCTTGCACTGCTCTTTTATACAGGAATAGAGATGAAATTCCAGTTGCAAATGTTGCAACAAAATTCCTACCGAAACGACCGATACAACCGTTGGTTAAAAGGAGAGTCTTTCGCCTCCGTATCCCGTTTGACCGATTTGTTTCTGTTATTGCTGTTGTCTACCAACTTCCTGCCGACATTCGTACAAATCGTCACGATTACAGTGGTCTTGGCAAAAAGCGTAAAAGGTTTACAAACCAAATATAAAAAACCTTTGGTTTTCACCAAACGGGCTACGCGCTTATACATCGCTGTATTGTTGCTCTCGCTTCTTGTCGCAGGACTCGCAGCCGGCTTAACGACTCTTTCCAACGGTAGCAGAGCCTTATTGGCGATAGCTATCTTAGCCCCCTATTTCATGATGACTGCCAACATCATCATGCAACCTGTCGAGAAGCGAATCAACCGAAAATATTACGACGAAGCGAAACAAATTCTCTCCCAAATGCAAGACTTAACTGTCATAGGCATTACCGGGAGCTATGGAAAAACCAGTACCAAGCACTACCTTTACCGCATACTTTGCGAGCGATACAACGTGTTAATGACTCCCGGCAGTTTTAATACGCCTATGGGAGTAATCCGCACCATACGGGAACAAATGAAGCCTTACCACAACATTTTCATCTGTGAAATGGGGGCTAAACAGATCGGTGATATCAAAGAAATATGCGATCTCGTCGCACCTCAAATAGGTATTATCACCGCCGTGGGTGAACAGCATCTCGAATCGTTCAAAACGATCGGGAATGTACAACGTACCAAATTCGAACTGGTCGACGCTTTACCCGGCTCGGGATTGGCCGTTATCAACAACGACTTCCCCTATATAGCCAATCGGCCGGTCGAAAACGTCCCCGTGAAACGCTATACGATAGCCGATACCGGTGCAGACTACCATATCGAGGATATTCGCTACGATACAGATGCCACCCGCTTTACTGTGGTAGGCGGTGGAGAACGCATAGAACTGAGCACGAAACTCATCGGCGAGTGCAACCTCTCCAACCTCATGGCGGCAGTTATCACGGCTCGCCATCTGCAAGTGCCTGTTCCCTCGATACAATATGGAGTGAGCCGAATCGAACAGGTGGAACATCGCTTGAACATGAAGCGGACACCGGGTGGAATTTCCATTATCGACGATGCCTTCAACTCCAATCCCGATGGCGCTCGCATGGCTCTCGACGTACTCCGGCGCATGACACAGGGAAAACGCATCATCATCACACCGGGTATGATCGAGTTGGGTGAAAAACAAGTTGAGTATAACTACCTTTTGGGCAAACAGATAGCCGAAGTATGTGATTACGTCATGGTAGTAGGCAGATACAATAGAGAGGCTATTCTGAAAGGATTGCAAGAAAAGAATTATCCGGAAGACAAAGTTTTCGTTGCCGACACTTTTGCCGACGCACAAGCCCGGCTCGCACAAATCGCACAACCGGGCGACACCGTCCTTTATGAAAACGACCTGCCCGATACGTTCAAATAAATTTCGATTATTATCACAAACCAGATATACAGTTTATCACAAAAAATTATGAAAACTACCGTAGGTGTTTTTTTCGGAGGCCGCTCCACCGAGCACGAAATCTCCGTTATCTCGGCTCTCCAAGCCATCAATGCTTTTAATAAAGAGAAATACGAAATCATACCCATATACATCACCAAACAAGGACGTTGGTTCAGCGGCGATGCCCTGCTCGAAGTAAAAAACTATCGCGACATGGCTGCCCTGCAAAACATGTGCGCCGAGGTTTACATGATTCCCGAATACGGCGACTACAACCTATACCGTAAAAAAAGAGCCCTTTTCGGGAACAATATATGGGCAAAACTCGACGTAGTCATTCCCGTACTGCACGGCAGTAACGGCGAGGACGGTATATTCGAGGGCGTACTCGAATCCATAGGCATACCCTATGCCGGTTGCAACACACTCTCCTCGGCCAACGGCATGGACAAGATAACCATGAAGATGATTATGGAAAAGAGCGGTATCCCCATCGTCGATTACGTATGGTTCACCGACAAACAATGGTTCGCCCAACGCGATAAGCTCATCGAGGGAATCGAGACCCGATTGGGATATCCCGTCATCGTGAAACCTGCCAATTTAGGTTCGAGCGTAGGTATCTCGCATGCCGATAATCGTGAAGAACTCATCGCCAAAGTAGATGTCGCCGAAAAATACTCTACCCGTATCGTTATCGAAGATATGGTCGAAGAACTGAAAGAAATCAACTGCTCGGTATTGGGCGACTGCGACGACTACCGTACCTCGGTATGCGAGGAGCCTATCAAAAGCGGCGATATTCTCACTTACGAAGACAAATACATGGGTGGAGGCAAATCCAACAAAGGCATGCAAGCCACACAAAAACGTATTCCCGCCGACCTCTCTCCCGAAGATACCGCACGGGTACAATTCCTTGCCGGCGAAACGTTTCGGGTATTGTCTTGCCACGGGGTCGCCCGTGTCGATTTCATGATCGACGGTAAAAGCGGCGACATCTATGTCAACGAAATCAACACCATTCCCGGTTCCCTCTCGTTCTACCTATGGGAAGCCTCCGGCATACGCTTCGACCAGCTTATGGACAAATTAGTAGACCTCGCCTTGAAACGCAAACGCGAGTCTTCCATGAAGACCGTCAGCTACGACCAAAACATTTTCAACCTCGGCAAAGGGCTGAAAGGCGGGAAAACGGGAGCTAAATAACTTACAAAAATATTATGGATAAAACGGGGCTATCTCTAACGACCGATAGCCCCGTTTAGTTATTTCAAAAAAATCCTACTTATTTCGTCACCTAATAACCGGGATTCTGATCCATATTGTCGTTATACAAAATATCGTTCTCGGGAATTGGCAATGCCCAACGATAGCTCGGGAAATCGATATTTTTCGTGAG
>NZ_JAIJHU010000042.1:0-33139 GCF_022723415.1 Barnesiella sp.
CAGCCGCTGAATGCCTCTTGACCGATACTCGACACACTCCCGGGGAGAGTTATCGAATACAAAAGCGGACTATTGCCAAAAGCATAGTCGTCTATCCCGGTCACCCGATAAGTATCTCCTTCATGTTCAACCGATTCCGGTATTGCCACAGTACCCCAATACGTTCCCGTGGGATTGGGATTACTGTAACAGGCTACTTTCACTTCCGAATCGGACGTAAAGCTGATGGAATAATACAGTCCTTTGTTCCAAAAATCATGGTATACCAAATACCTCTCTAAGGAAGTATCCGACAGGGCTTCTTCACGAGTTTGTGAAAATATTTGCGTTTCATTTTCCTCGAAAAGCCCAAGATACTTATCAACTCCCCGTTCCCATTGATTGGGATTCAAGTAACGCAATAGAGGATCTCCCTCCGAACAAAGACACCCTATTCCCTCCACGATTTTCAATCCGTTACTGAGTATAAAAAGTTTTCGTATCTTCCCATCATCGAAGGCTATTTTACGGATTTCGGACACCCATACATCGTCATATCCCTCCACGTGTCCATACTTGTTTCCCACCTTCATGTTGAAGTCATAAAGCACCAACTCTCCTCCATCTGTCTTTTTATAAGGGATATAATCGACATATGCCTTTGTACAATAATTTTTATAATCCTCATAATCCACCAATATGCGACCGTTCTCCTCCCTAATCTTTCTCAAAAGCGTATCCGGTCGATAAAAGTCTGTCTGTCTTTGTAATCCGTGCGACTCACATTGGTCCAACATATAAAAGAGTTTAAAATAAATTTTTCCATTTACCTCTTCCGGATCTCCCACATCATACCATCTACCCTTCCAATGAGCCTCCATATCCTCTAATCTCCAATGCGGATTCCTCTCGAATAAATTATCCGCTTGGACATACACTCCCCCAATAAAAGACAAGAGCACGATGATTATATTCTTCGATTTCATAACTGTCATTTTTTTATTTGTATCTTAAATGTGGTTCCTCGCTTAACGGTCGTTCCACGGTCGAGAATCACCTTCTCTCTGCCGGTCAAGGTAACTTCGCCTTTATCGAAGACGGCTTCTCCTTTCGCTTTCTCGTCCGTGACATGACTGCCAACCTTGATGGTATCAGCTTTGTAATATTTAGGGCCTTGTACAGTCTCGTTCTGAATATAAAGTACATCGGGATATACCGGAAAATCGATTGCGGGAACCTTATTCTGTCCGGACACGCAGACCCGCACATAACGGGCATCGCCCGAATATTCCGCCGAACGGCCGGTATAAAACCGAATTTCTTCTGTCCGCTCGTCGTAAAAGGCGATATCGCCCGCCTCCGAACCTAAATCGACCCGAACCCCGAGACTGTCGCGGGTCACCGAAAACTTCTCAAACTCCGTAGGAGTATCGGTATATATGCGTATGCCGGGGTCGCCGAAGCAATGAAATATCTCCTTAGAAAACTGTGTATAGATGTGTCCCCGATACGCCCCCCAAGTTTCCTCCATACGCCTCAAACCTTGATCCAAAATTTCTCCCAATCGGGTGGTTTCCCACAATCGAGAGGGAGAAGTTGTCATATGCAAAAAGTTATATAGTTTAGAATCCACTCCCGGATCGGGCCAGATGGCATCGAACATGCCTATCACCATCGCATCGTTATAGCCCGGCCAACTTTTCTCTGTTGCCGCATAGACCGCTATGGCTCCCCCGTTCCGCTTCTGCAAGAACGCCTCCGCAAAACAATCGTCTTCTTGGAAGCTGCCTGTCTCGCAATTGATACTAAAAATAACCGGCAAACGGTCGCCATTAGCGAGTGAGAGGATATTATCTCCTGTAAAATAAGGTTGTACCCAAGTAGAATCCGTACCATGCCCCCGATACAAGACATAGAATGCCCCCTCGTCGATATACCTCACTATATCTGCCGAATCACCATCCCATGCGAAATAAGGTCTTTGTAATTCCACTGGTATGGAATCCCCCCAAGCAAATTCTCCATTGTTCCAAAATGTCGGAGGCGGATAGTCATCCGTTTCTCTATAATCATAAGCAAAATAGACCCGATTGACCGCTTTCCCTTTGGATAGCATATAGTTTCTAACTTCCTCCGAAGTCAATGTAAATCGTTTATCCTCGATACCGTCCCCCGGACCGTTCCAACCATATGGCGTACAATCCTCAAAATAGGCGCAATGCAGTCCCGTATCATAGAAAGCGGTGTCTCGCACCGGATTCCGCTCGTATCGGATAATCTTGTCGACCACCGTCATCGCCTCCGTCGCCGTGGAGACCGGCAATCGCCCCCGGTAGAGGTCGACAAGGACATCGTCCTCACCGTCCATACAACCATAGTAATAATCCGTTACATATTGATAACTGTTTCCATCGTCCTGATTGACGATAGTCCGTGCCATATCCTCCGCCGGCACATCGTCGTGGTCGCCCACGATGAGCAGATAGTAGAGCGAGGGTGCGGAACGGTAAACCTCTTTCACCGCAGACTTGATATGCTCGGGTGTCCAGTCCCCCCGCAACCGGGTATGCACACCGAAGCCCAATGTACGCTTCCAGTCGGCCAAACGTCGCACGGCCTCCTCGAACTCCGGGGTCGAGAGTATCAGATAGTCCTTGCCTGCGGAGCCCGTATCCCCCGCGCTCCGAAACATCTCATATCCGGCCGCCCCGACATTCCCGTTGAGCGTCGTATTGTCCAAGAAAGAGTCGTCAGGCGCTATTCTCCCCTCCGGAGCGGACCGTAGGCTGCCCTCTCCGAAAGTCACCCGATAGACGATTTTGGAACAGGCCCGCACAACGCCGTTCTTCCAGTCGTATCGCACCGGATAGACACCCACTTCCGCCACGGAACGTCCCCGGTACACCCGGACTTCGCCTGTCTCCACGACCTCGCGAGGAAACCACCCTTCGTAGGGAGCGATGTCGGGAACAACCGCCGGGGACTCTTTCCCCTCGGGCTGCGGAGCACGGGCGGGAGAGAGGCGCAACGGCACATCGACACAGGCGCTTTCAAGAACCGAGACGGTGAATGAGGCACAGCCTTCGGGCAGCGCAAACGAGTCCCAACGGACCGGAACGTCCGGCTCGCCCGGAACGACACTATGCCCGAAGCCCGAAATGCGCCACAGATAATGATCCGCGACATCGGGATCGGACAAAACGACCGCATGCTTAAACTCGTAGGTGACCGTGACGCCGTCGGGGGAGACGGAGACCCGACGCTCGGGACGTTCTGCCGAGCTTTCTCCAACGAATGCCCCCGTCTCGTGAGAGACCGTTCTCTTTTGAGCGACTGCCGACGAGACGGTCAATCCCCAAATGCAGAACAGGTAGAAGATGGTCCTTTTCATAGTCTTTGATTTTTCGATCGCTTCTCGCCCGTCAATCATCATGGCTCCTTTCCCCATAAAATAACCGGAAGAAAGAAACGAGATGCCTCTTTTGCAAGATTAAGCATTTATTTGCAATTTTACAAGAAAAACAATCTTTTTTTACTCATACAATCAAAAAAACTGATTTCAAGCGTAAACAGCCGGAATCTTCCAGCCCCTCTCCCTTGCCGTGTCCAGCCTTACGGGGGTTGCAACGCAAAGTATAGAGCGAGGTAACACAGACGGAGAATAAAAACAGTAGAACCATGTTATCGAAAGATTTCTACACTCCTCCCCTGCGTTTTGCAACGCAAAATATAGGGGAAGGTGGCACATAGTGACGGAGGGGTTAAAAAATATCCGCAACAGAGAAAACGTATCAAGGTATCAACCCTCTCCCCCGATGTGCCGTAAGGAAATATAGGAGAATGCCCACAAAACAAAAAGGCCGTTCAAAGCGACGCTTTTACCCTCTCCCTCTGCTCATCGCAGATGAGATAGGGGGAGTAGTGCCCGTAGGGCGAGGGGGTTAAAAAAACAGGGGGAAAAGCCCCCCCGATAACAATAACAGAACTGTAAATCAACCTCTCCGAAAAGACTGGAATATGGTTGTTAACAAGAAATTCATCGCTAAAATCCATATCTACATTTCCCCACTGATTACCTGCCGAACCCACATTCCCCAGACATAAAAAACAACGAGGCAGAGAGTTTCTCCCTGCCTCGCGATTATATTTTGAAAAAAATCCAGTTTAGAACAAATAAGCCGCCGTAATGGTCCATGCCCGGCTCTTACCTTTCATAACCGAATCGGGAAGGTCGTTCTTGACCTCCATGGCACTACCCAATCCCCAACCATATTGACCGGCAATCTGCAAGTGATTGAAAAGTTCGAGACCGAGGCCCACATTTATCGCCGTATCGAAACTTTTCTCTTTGAATTGCTCTTTGAAATTATCGCCCACACGGAATGCAAAACTCGGCCCGGCATATACAAAAGGAGACAATATAGAGCCGACTACCGGCAGCGAAAACTTATATTTCAAATTAATGGGAATCTCTACATAATCGACATGTTTATTCTCCGATATACCACTGGTTATATCTTTCAATTCCGACCCCTTCCGAGTATACATCAAACTGGCATCGACCCCGATACCGATAACAGGAACCATAAACTCGGCCATCAGACCTCCCGTAAAGCTCGAAATATTATTTGCCTTGAAATTATCAGACAAATTTCCACTGAGAGAAAGAGTAGATATATTCATACCCACTTTGGGACCGAACTTAAATTGTGCATTGGCAGGAACAGCCAAAAACAAGGCAGCGACAAGAGCTACACAAAAAACTGTCTTTTTCATAAACTTCATTTTATTTTTATTTATAATCAGCCATAGGCTATTATTATAACCCATTTCTCGACCTCTATTTGCACAAAGATAAAATAAAATATATTAAAATCATAAAATTGACAGACAAATCGACAAGAATCATAAAATTTTAAAGACCCTTATCGGCTATCGAAAAAAATAACGTATCTTCGACAAACAAAAACAAATATGTATTTCTATGGAAAATAAACCGACCATCGAAGAAGAAATCGTAAAAATGCTGAGAACCGTTTACGATCCCGAAATACCGGTAAATATATACGACCTCGGGCTCATTTACAACATAGAGGTAAACGACGGGACCGTAAAAATAGAAATGACATTGACCGCTCCTAACTGTCCGGCCGCAGACTTCATCATCGAAGACGTGCGTATGAAAGTCGAGAGTATCGAAAATGTGAAAAATGTGGATATCCAGTTGGTTTTCGAGCCGGAATGGGACAAAGACATGATGAGCGAAGAGGCAAAACTCGAACTTGGACTTTTATAACACAATCATGCCGGGGAAAAAAATTTACTTCGCATCCGACTTTCATTTGGGAGCAAGATATATAGAGAATCCCATCGAATACGAACGTCGCATCGTTAGATGGCTCGACAGCATAAAACAAGATGCCGGAACACTCTATTTATTGGGCGATATTCTGGACTACTGGTATGAATACCGGTATGTAGTCCCCAAAGGATTCACCCGTTTTTTCGGCAAACTGGCCGAGCTAAGCGACAACGGCATTGACATACACTGGTTTATCGGGAACCACGACATCTGGATTTTCGATTATCTACCTCATGAATTGGGCATTACGATACACGACGGAACCTTGATAACCGAAATCGGAGGAAAACGTTTCTTCCTCTCGCATGGAGATAACGTCGGAAAAAGACCCATGACATTTCGCTTCCTCAGAAAAATATTTCGAAACCGCTTCTGCCAATATCTTTACGCGGCCATACACCCCCGGTGGACCGTTGCTTTTGCATTGCGGTGGTCGGCCCATAGTAGAAAAGCCGGAGATGACTACGCCGAATATCAAGGCGAGAAAAACGAGCACTTGGTACGCTTTGCCAAAGAATTTAGGGAAACGGATAAAATCGATTTTTTCATATTCGGTCATCGACATATCCTGCTCGATCTTGCACTCCCCCATCAGAGTCGCATCATTATTTTAGGGGATTGGATCAAGCATCCTTCCTATGCAGTTTTTGACGAGACAGGACTAAATCTGTTCGACTACATCGAAGAATAACAAGCAAAAAGTCACCGGCAAGTACGCATTTAATATTTTTTATACATTCGAAGCATTCAAATAAAATAGTGCAAAAGAAACTATTTATCAATAGTTTACCATATAAGAATCAAAAAAGTATTTATAAAAGCATATTGTATAACATATTATTTTGTTTGTTTATCTGCAAAAAAAGGTTGT
The DNA here is from genome assembly GCF_022723415.1 of Barnesiella sp. Taxonomy (NCBI): domain Bacteria; kingdom Pseudomonadati; phylum Bacteroidota; class Bacteroidia; order Bacteroidales; family Barnesiellaceae; genus Barnesiella; species Barnesiella sp. The sequence goes on from NZ_JAIJHU010000042.1 coordinate 6,213, forward strand.
CCTTTGTCTCAATAACCTAAAACAATCTTTTTTACCTTAAAAAAATTAATACCTATTGAAAACCTATAAAAAAGAGCTTTTGAGAAAAAGTTCTTTTTTGTTTTTATATCCACACAGTTTATCGCTACCTCATATAACCTATCTCTCGATGTGTAACTCCGTTTACGACATGCACTATTTTCTGTCCAATACGTTACGGAGAAATATATTTTATCGCTTAACCATTCCGAAACCCTACATTTCGATAAAAAAACGAAGATTTTAGTATCAATTTTTCAAAAACATTTCTATATTTGCAAAAAATAAAAATATAATATTATTATTTCATATAATTCTTTTCTAATTGTTTTAATTATGAAAAAATCTTACACTTTCACTTGGATTGGGATTGTAATATGTTTACTGGGACTGTCGCCGGTAAGTTACGCCCAAGCTATCGAAATCACCGATAGCACCCCATTTTTTGAAGATTTTAACGAAATCTCCTCTTCCGAAGAAAATTTTGGATTGAGCGGTTGGACTCTAAAATCGGGATATGCGACAGGAAGCACTGCGACCAAATGGTCGGTAAATACATCAAGTTCAAATGCATGTGATGGCTACTCATTAAAAGCCGATGATGCCAGAGCTACCTCAACGGCAATATTAGTGACCCCGAAACTGTCTTTTGCTTCTGGACGAACTGCTAAAATTTCATTCTTTATGAATCGTCAATCGGGCACAAACAAGCCCAATGAGGGATTTAAAATATATGTCAACTCCATAGGCGATATTTACAACTATGACGATGATAACAAAGTAATTATCAACGGAGACCAAACCGTTACGACTCTAAGTGAACCCATTCTTCACGCCAAAAGATACGCAGGCACTGAGATTACTAAAACCGGAATGTACGAAATGTCGGTCGACATACCGTCCGAAATGGCCGGGCAAGAATTTTACGTTATCTTCGAAGCGATCCAAGAATATGGAAACGCCAATTATATCGACAATATCAAAATCGAATTGATATCGGAGCAACCCAAATTAATCAACGAAACGAAAAATATCGATCTGGGTATGGTGAAAGCCGGGGAATCGGCATCACAAGAATTTATACTTTCCAACGAGGGAATAAACACGTTGAATGCTACCCTTTCCGTAGAAAACGGCGAATCGTCGCCTTTCTCCGTTACTCCGACAACGACCGATATCGCTTTCAACGAACAAAAAACAATTACCGTTAACTTCTCGTCGGCAGAAGTAAATTCATATACCGGGAAATTATACATCGACTCTAACGGAGGAAAAGACACGATTACCCTATCGGCCGAGACCTATCCGGCAACAGCCTACTACGAAACATTCGACGAACTATCCAAACTTCCAGACGAATGGGTGGTCGTTAAAAACGGAAATGAAACTACCTATTCCATCAACAGTAGTAAAGGTGTAAACGGATCAAAATGTTTAAGCGGTTCTATCGGCTCTTGGGGAGATGAATCGACCATCGACACGATATTTACCCCTGTCATATCGGGAAAAGTAACATTCGATTTCAAGAAAGCCGGAGGCTCTTCCGATGCTATTCAAGCGTATATCGTAACAGCCGCCGGTACGCAGACCGCAATAAATACGGGAACAGGTTCTTCGTCATCTTGGACAACAGTCAATGTCGACGATGTACCCGAAGGATCACGCATAGCCTTCACACTGAACAATGTCTATGTAGATAACTTCATAGCATTCACTCGGCAGGAAATTTCCAAAGGCATACAGTTGGTTAAAGAAGCCAACAATAGACCAAGTAGTTGGATGACATTATATGCAGGCCCCGACAAAGCCACTCAAAACACATTGCAATTTGCAGTTAAGAACATCGGGACTCAAACAGTCTCGGCCAACAGCTATAATTTCACAACCCAATTAGTGAACGAGAACAATACCGTAGCCGAAGGCGTCTCCTACAAAACTTACATCATTAACGGAGAAGACACAACCTTATACGAAGACAATGTTATCCCCGGGCCTGAAATAGCCGCAGGCGCAGGAACTACAATCAAGGGTTATCTGTTCATTAGCAGCAATAACGAAAAAAGTAAACTATCGCTCAATGTAAAAGTAAACAACGTCGAAAATACACATTTCACCCAAGTAAAAACGGGCGATAATATAACTATCAAGCCCAATAAGGGGGATGCCTCCTTATCGGCTATAAACTTTGGATTGGTAAACAAAGCGACGACATTGGATTATGTAATCAAAAACAACAGTAACAACGGAGCATTGACCGTATCGAAAATCACAGTGCCATCGGGGTCAGCATTCTCGGTAAATGCAGCACTGCCATTGGTTATACCCAGTAGCAAATCCGATACGATCCAAATCACTTTCAATGCCGAACCGGGCATATATAACGATAATATCACGGTAGAACACGACGGTATAGGCAATACGGAATTTACCGCATCCGGTACAATGCTATCGGCTACGGCTTTATTAGAATCGTTCGAAGGCGAAACCTTCCCGCCAATCCTTTGGGATATGAAACAAGGACTTTGGGAAAGAAATACGACGACTAAACATCATGGTAAAACCAGCATTGTCAATACAGAATCCACAGTCGATACGATCATCACCCCCTTGCTCCATCTCTCGGCAGGAGACTCTATTGCATTCTCTGTAAGAGCGACCTCATCTTCTGGATATAACACAGATATTCTATATTCCGCAGACGGAAAGACATGGAACCTGTTAAAATCTTTCGCCATTTATGCCAATTATTGGAGTGACTGGGCTGAGATGGCGGCTTATATGCCCGAAGACTTTACCGAAGGTGATTATTATATCGGATTCGCCAGCAAAAAGACTTATATCGACTTGGTTTACGGCCCACAAGTAGTTTATCAAGAGCACCGCATCGACATTAAAGGATTTACCGGAGAGAACAAAGGTATGGTAAACTACACTCAAAACTTTACCATCGACGTGGCTTGCTTGGGCACAGCCGGAGAAACGGCCGAAAGCTATTCGATTGCCTTGATGAACGGCGAAGAAAACATCGGCAACTACACAGTAGAACCTATGATATTGGGCGACATGAAAAGCTACACTTGTTCGTGGACCCCGAGAGCCGCCGGCGAAGCATCGATCTATGCACTGCTTACACTCGACGATGTAGTGACCTCGACCGACACGATTACGGTATCTGTTGCCGAGGAAAGCCTGATCTCTACCGTTATGATAGGCGATTTATCGACAACGGCCCCCTCTCCCAACTACAAGCACTACCTCTATGAAACACTTTACACTCCGGAAGATCTTGTAGGATTGCAAGCAGGCGATGTGATTGAAACGGTAAATATCCCCTATTACGCCACAGATGCAGCCGTAAAAGGATATCGAATAAATATCTGGATAGGCAATACCGAAAAAACGGCTCTCACTACCGACAAAATGAGCGAAGCGGACATAACAGGATTGAGCCATATCGGAGCGAACTTGCGATACGAAGCAGGAGGAAGTAAAGAATCGCCCCTATATTTCGAAATGAGACCCGAAACCCCGATCACTTACAATGGTGGAAACCTTAGCCTCATTGTCTCCGTAGACTCCACATACTACAAATCGGGTGTCTACTTCTTCACTCAAAGGACCTCCACCAAATCGATGAAGACTTATAGCATAGACGGTGACACCAGTGCCGATTATATGGATACTTGGATAAATGGCGGATATATCCCGAAAGTGGCCGAAAATATCATGGTGATGGAACTGGGATTGGCAACCGAAGCGCCGGTCGTACACGGCATTGTAACCCGGAAAGATAGCCAAGCTCCGATAGAAGGTGCAACGGTAACCATGCAATCGGGCGAAGTCATTTACACCGCTACCACCGATGAAACGGGAGCTTACAGCATTTCTGTGATGCAACCGGGAAAAGAATATGAAATGACGGTTAGCAAAGACAACTACACAGGGGTGGACGGTGTACTCGTGACAATAAACGAAGATACCGAACAGAATTTCGAATTAACGATTATCAGTGGAATAGACCATACGACAGAAAATGCGACGAAAATATTCACCGACCGCACGAGGAATATTCATGTCGTAGCCGATGCCATTATCGAAACGATAAAAGTATACTCGACGAGCGGAAGCCTCTGCATAACCGAAACCCCGGCAAGTGAATCGGCCATTATAAATGCCGGTGATCTGAAAGGTATTTATGTGGTAGAAGTCCAAACAGCAGGCAGTGTGAAGCGCGCGAAAGTAAGACTATAACATCGACTTGAATCACATAGCGACAGGCGGAAGGACTCTGGTTCTTCCGCCTGTCTTTTTCTTTCCCCTTTTCCCTTCATTCCCCTCGAAACCGCCCTTCGCTCTGTACGCACAAGAGAGAATATTTCTCCATACAGAAATAAATCCTTATATTTGTAGAATATAGGAGGCGGTTCGACATAGTCAAATCGGAAATGTGATTTCCGCTTGCCTTTGCACTCACCTTTCGCTATATTTGCCTTACGGGTGGAAACAGGCTGCGCTTCGGTACAACCGAATAAATTTGTTTCTGCTCTCGCTTTGTACTATTTTTGTAATCATAGGAAAAGAAGCCATCGATGAAACGATATGCGATCATAGTAGCCGGAGGAAAAGGAACTCGTATGGGAAACGACATTCCCAAACAATTCATCGAAATAGCCGGCAAACCGATATTAGCCCATACGATAGAAAATTTCTACCGATTCGATCCGAATATCGATTTAATAATCGTACTTCCTCAAAACCAACAAGAATATTGGAAACGGCTATGCTCGATTCACCGAATCACAATTCCCCATCTCGTTGTCAAAGGGGGAGAAACACGTTTTCATTCGGTTCTTAACGGACTATCTCTTATCCCGGACGAAGGGATTGTCGCTATCCACGACGGGGTACGCCCGCTCACGGCTCATCGCGTAATAGAAAATTGTTTTCATGTCGCAGAAGAAAAAGGCGGAGCCATACCCGTTCTTCCTCTAACCGATTCATTAAGACAAATATTTCCCGACAAATCCAGCAAGGCCGTCGACCGCACGGCATTCGTGGCGGTACAAACTCCGCAGACATTCCGGGTCGAAGAAATAAAAAAGGCATACAAGCTCCCTTATAACGACACTTTCACCGACGATGCCTCGGTGTACGAGGCTGCCGGATACATTCCCGAATTGGTCGAAGGGAATCGGGAAAACCTGAAAATAACTCTGCCGGTCGACTTGGCAATCGCCGAAATAAGATTGAAGGAATGACAGATTTAGCCGGTTTAAATATCAAATACCTTCCCGGGGTCGGCCCTAAACGCGCCGAACTCCTAAACAAAGAATTAGAGATATTCACCTATCTCGACCTGCTGCACTATTATCCGTATAAATACATCGACCGAAGCAAGACCTACAAAATAAACGAAATTGACGGTTTGATGCCTTATATTCAGTTACGAGGTAAAATCGTTTCATACACCACTCACGGAGAAGGGGCACGCCGGCGGCTCACCGCTCTGTTCTCCGACGGTTCGGGAGTCATAGAGCTCGTTTGGTTCAAAGGAATACGCTATATCACCGACCGTTACAAACCGGGAACGGAATATACGCTTTTCGGGAAACCCACTCTTTTCAACGGGAAATTCAACATCGCCCACCCCGAGCTCGACCCGATAGACGATCGCATAGACAACACGACCGGACTACAAGGATACTATACCACGACCGAAAAAATGAAAAATGCTTTCCTCAACTCGAAAGCTATACAGAAAATGGTATATACCCTTCTCTCCGGAATACAAAACCCACTGCCCGAAACATTGCCCCTTCCCATTATCTCGCGAATGCAACTCATGAGTTCGACCGATGCCCTACGCAACATTCACTTTCCGGTGACGATAGGCCACCTGAGGCGGGCAGAATTCAGGCTCAAATTCGAAGAGTTATTCTACCTGCAATTACACATTCTACGATATACCCGGTTACGGAACCTGAAATTGGGAGGATTCCGTTTCGACCACATCGGGAATTATTTCAACGACTTTTATCATCAAGTGTTGCCCTTCGAACTCACCCAAGCTCAAAAACGAGTCATCAAAGAGATTCGAGCCGATATGGGCAGCGGCAGACAAATGAACAGACTGTTACAGGGAGATGTAGGCAGTGGAAAAACATTGGTCGCGCTCATGAGTATGCTCATCGCCGTAGACAACGGTTACCAAGCCTGTCTAATGGCTCCCACCGAAATATTGGCCACCCAGCATTACGAAGGGCTGAAAAAGATGGTAGAGCCGTTAGGACTACGTATTGAACTACTCACGGGGTCGGTATCTAAAAAACGAAGAGCTCCTATTTTAGAAGGGCTCCTCACCGGAGAAATAAACCTGCTGATAGGAACCCATGCCCTTCTGGAAGACTCGGTAAATTTTGCGAATCTGGGTTTTGTCGTCATCGATGAGCAACATCGGTTCGGGGTAGAGCAACGGGCTCGGCTTTGGAGAAAAAATAAAATTCCGCCACACATTTTGGTCATGACTGCCACCCCCATTCCCCGGACTTTGGCCATGACCGTTTATGGCGATCTCGACGTATCGGTCATCGACCAACTGCCCCCCGGACGCAAACCCATACAAACACTCCTTCAATACGATAACAAAAGAGCCCAGCTATACGCTTCTTTGCGCAAGCAACTACAAATCGGGAGACAAGCCTATATCGTGTATCCGCTCATACAGGAAAGCGAGAAAAGCGACTTGAAAAATTTAGAAGAAGGATATGAACACATTCGGGAAATTTTCCCCGAATATCAAGTGTGCATGGTACATGGAAAAATGAAAGCGGCCGAAAAGGAAACCGAGATGCAAAAATTCGTATCGGGAGAAGCCCGCATTATGGTGGCGACTACGGTCATAGAAGTCGGGGTGAACGTACCCAATGCATCGGTTATGATCATCGAAAACGCCGAACGTTTCGGTCTGGCTCAGCTACACCAGCTCAGAGGGCGTGTAGGTCGTGGCGCCGAACAATCGTATTGTATCTTGATGACATCTTATAAAATCAACCAAGATACCCGAAAAAGGCTCGAAATCATGGCAGAAACCAATGACGGGTTTCGCATTGCCGAAGCCGACATGCAAATGAGGGGACCGGGGGATATGGAAGGGACTCAGCAAAGTGGAATTGCATTCAATTTACAAATCGCCAACTTGGCAAAAGATGCACAAATATTGCAAGTAGCTCGCGATGAAGCAGGTAAACTGCTAGATTCCGATGAATTGTTAGAACGACCCGAAAACCAAATCGTACGAAAAGAACTAAACCGCATTTTCGAAAAACAAAAAAACTGGGGATTAATCAGTTAAATAAAGAGTTTTTACTATTTTATGTTGTAAAACATGTTTACACATAAAGACATATAAATCAATGTTTTATACAAAAAAACACAAACAAATCGGCTTACTGGATACCTAAATTTTGTTAACCAACCAGAACACATTCCTCCAAAATTCATTATCTTTGAAAAGTGTGTGCAAAAATATACGCATCTTTCTTTGGTGGGCTTAATAAAAAGGCTACTTCGACTATTTATTTTAGGACGCGGCTTATGCCAGAATTAGATAAATAAAATGTATTTCGGAAAAACAAAACATTACATTCTACCTCTCCTGCTTGCATTCTCGCTAGGTAACTTAAATGCCCAGCACAATAGGAATCTCTCCACTCACCTACACTCCAAACAACACCAGGACCTCATCGCAGGGCAACAAAACATACACAAAGAAATAAACTTGGTCGATTCCATCGCCCTACTCGAAATGCTCGAAGAAGAGGAAGAGGAGTTTCCCGGTATTGATATTTATGGAGAAAATTGGGATCAAACATGGGTAAACCCATACAAAGTCCCAATAGACAAATTGCCCGAATCCGCTACTATCGACGTCTCGGAATATTGTATGCCCATCATTGGTCATATTACATCGAACTACGGTTGGCGACGCAGACGCATGCACAGAGGAGTGGATTTGTCGCTTCATATCGGAGATACAGTACGTGCGGCCTTCTCCGGGAAAGTGAGATTAACACGATATGAACGCAGAGGATATGGATACTACGTAATCATTCGTCACAGCAACGGCCTCGAAACCATATACGGCCATCTCTCCAAATTCTTGGTTAAGCCCGATCAAATCGTAAAAGTGGGAGAACCCATTGCTTTGGGAGGTAACACGGGACGCTCCACGGGCCCTCATTTGCACTTCGAAACGCGCTATTTGGGAATGGACATCAATCCCAATAAGATTTTCGACTTTGTAAATCAAGTGCCTCATACCGACCAATATACTTTCAATCCGAAAGAATTAGCCAGCAGCTTGGGATACGGCAGATACAAGGGCAGTAACAACGGAGCGAAATACGTATCCTATCGAGTTAGAAAAGGAGATTCACTATCAAGGATAGCCAATAAATACGGTGTCTCGATCAGTCATCTGTGCAAGCTCAACGGGATTAAGCGAAACGGAGTATTGCGCGAAGGCAAAATCTTACGAATAAAATAAAATACAAAAAGAAATAATTTCATTTCCACTAAAACAAATTGCTTCTTTCTATAAAAGGCATTAACCGAAGGGTTAATGCCTTTTTTAATACATTCGACTCGGCTGCCGAGGGCTTTGCCAGAAATTTCGATTCAGTAGAAAATTCGTGGGGCAGGCTTGAATCTTAGCGACGAATCTCTTATCTACAACCACATTCCAATCTTTTCGGAGAGTGGTTAAAAAGTAGCTGAATAGATTTTCGATAAAATTCAGCCTCCCCCTCTGCTCATCACAGATAAGATAGGGAGAGTACCCGCAAAGCGAGAAGTATAAAATCTATCCTTATGCCAAAACAAGAAATACCACTTTTAAACCTCTCCCTCTGTGTTTCCGTAAGGGAATATAGGGGGAGTGCCCGCAGGGCGAGGGGGTTAAATTCTACAATCAAAAAATCCTATACCCCAAAAACGATGACAGCCTTTTCAATCTCTGCGCAAAAATTACCGTTCCTTCGGCAGCCCCTCTACATCGCAGCAAGAAAAGTGCAAAGAACCGATAACTCCAAAAATATAAATATCTCCCTCTTTTTTCTAAAAAAGTTCGATCATGCCATAAACAACAGACATACCGGTTCTACATTTGCCTGAAAAAAACAGACATATGGAAACACAAGAACAGATTCTGAAAGAACAACGATTGAGAATAGAGGTGTTGAGACATCAACTCCTATTACGTTATTACGAACTGCTGCTCTCGTTAGACGTACTGACACAAGCTGCGGAAGTAAAAACTTTGATGGGCTACATCAACACCCTCGAACGATATGCCAAGCGATTCGAGAATAAGCCCTCGAAGAAAGAAGCCGGAAAGAAAAGACGGAAAAATACAGCCGACGAGACGACTGCCGATGATATCCACCCCGAAGCCTCTATCTCTCTATCCGAACACGCAAAGGAACTCTTCGATATGATGGCTCTTGACGACAATCTGCCATCGGAAGAAAACGAATTGCCTGCCGACATCGACGACTTCCTGAAAGCCGGATATGCCCGTTTTCTCGAACAGCAAAAACTACGAGCTCATAAAAATACGCCACATATCGAAGACAACTCGTCCCGATAAATTTAAAACAGCTTCTAAGAAAAATCCTTATCCAAAGATTTATACGATTTTACCGGGCTCAACAAAAAATTTAAATATGGCGTCCTAAAAACATATTTATTTAAATATCTTTGTAATACAATTAATCCACAGAGAACAATTCGACCCATTATGAATTTAAACGAGATAATAGCAAATATTGTTATACCGGCAGCAATAGCAGGAATATTGACACCCATTATAATGAAAGGAATCCTAAAAACATCATGGGGACAGAAAATATTCAAACATAAAGACAATGCATCAGAACCGTAAAATAAAAAAACGGCGCGGACTTGCAACTATTTACCGAACAAGGCACGATATTTATACAGCAAATCGCTGTACTGCGACAAATGTCTGATGGGTAATAGCGATACCGGAGAGTAGCGGTCGACATGAATACGATAATAATCGCCATATCCGTTTTGCAACGCCTTGTCGAGATAAGAAATCGACTTGTCGACATCAAAACCGGCGTACATACAAGCTAAATAAAAATAATCGATATTACGAACCGACCCGGAAGCCAAAAGCGAACGCTCCCACTCCTCGGCCTGTTTTTTCAAATGAAGTTTCGCAAATGCGATTCCTTTCAAATTATCGCCATAAGCGGCAGACGTACCGTCCAAGCTAAGTACTTTGCGGTAATCCGCCTCAGCAGCTATACGATTTTCCATACCATATTCTTGCGTATAAGCCCGTGCCAAATAAGAATACGGTTCATCGGGAGCTGCGACGACAGCCTCGTTATAACAACTTATCGCCTGCCCGAAGTCGCCTTCGTCATAGGCTATCATTCCCCTTTCCAGACAAATCGCCACATTCGACGGGTCATATACCGCCGCTTGCCGAACAGCTTGTTCGGCGGCAACAAGATTGCCGTCTCCCCTCTCGATTTCAGACAACAATCGATAATATTCGGCATTCTGCGAATCTTTCTCTATCGCTCTTTTTATATCGGCTCTCGCTTCGTCGAATCGGGTCAACCTCGACAGACAAAAGGCCCGGTTATAATAGACCGTATGAAAATTGAAAAAGTTCTCCTCCACGATCGTATTCCAATCACGCAAAGAAGATGCATAATCATAATGGTCTTTATAAATGGTGGCACGCACATAATAAAGCATACCCTGCCGGGGAGAACGTTCGATATTCCGATTCAACCCTTCGATAACGCCGTTATACGACTCGTTACTATAAGCGACCAGCTTTTGTATCGCTCCCGAATGCCCGTCATCGAGCGAGACGGCATAGACCAAATCATCGACTGCTTCGGGCATCATGTCCATCTCCTTATAAATCTCGCTGCGCTCCAAATAAATCTTCGGATCTTTGGGCGAGAGATTGACAGCCTGAGCTAATAAATCTTTCGCTCTCACAGGCTGACCGGTATGAGCCTCGACTCGCGCCAATCCCATAAATGCGCTTTGACTGCGAGTATCCATGCGCAACAAATGGTTATAGTCGATTTTAGCCATATCGTATTGTCCCAACCGGCACAGCAGATCTCCCCGGTCTTTCAGAGCCAACCGATGGTTAGGGACTAATCGTAAAGCACTGTTCAAATCGGTCAAAGCAGACTTGGTCTCTCCCCTTTCCGACAGAATCTTGGCTCTCAACAAATAAGCCTGTGCCAAATCGTCCTTCTCTTTTCGAGGAAAATATTTAATCGCATTGTCGATATCCGACAAAGCCTTTTTCATATCCCCCTGTCCGAAATAAGCCATAGCCCGGCTATAATACGTTCTGTAATCCTGTGGATTGGCAGCCAATTCCTCGGCATATACCTCCATCATGGCTTTCACCAAATCATCGTTTTCCGTCGCATGAAGAGCAAACGACGACGTGAAAAAACAAAATAAGATACCCCCTATAAAACACCTGAGTCGAGAAACCATTGTCAAACAGCTTTTATATGTTACTTATCTTTACTACCCAAAGACATTACAGCCTGCCGAATGCACACCAACCTTGTCAGCAAGCCTTCCAAAAGATCCAACGGCAACATATTGGCTCCGTCCGATTTAGCTTTACACGGTTCGGGGTGAGTCTCCATAAACAACCCATCGACACCCACAGCGATACCTGCCCGGGCGATAGTCTCTATCAATTCCGGCATTCCTCCGGTCACGCCTGAATCTTGATTGGGCCTTTGCAACGAATGGGTAGCATCGAGAATAACCGGGAAACCGAACTTCTGCATAATCGGAATGCCCCGATAGTCGACCAACAGATCTTGATAACCGAAAGAAGTTCCCCGTTCTGTAATCATCACATCGTTATTCCCCGCATCCACGACCTTTTGAGCGGCAAACTTCATGGCCTCGGGCGACAGGAATTGGCCTTTCTTGATATTCACCACTCGCCCTGTTTTTGCAGCAGCCACCAACAAATCGGTCTGGCGGCACAAAAATGCCGGAATTTGCAACACATCGACATACTCGGCAGCCATCTTAGCCTCCTCGGCCGTATGAATATCGGTAACGACAGGTATTTTGTATGTATCGGCGACTTTCCGTAATATTTTCAAAGCCTTCTCATCGCCTATCCCGGTAAACGAATCAAGGCGAGAACGGTTGGCCTTGCGATAAGAGCCCTTGAAAATATAGGGTATCTGCAACGATTCTGTTATCCCGACGATCTTTTCCGCAATATCCATCGCCATGTACTCTCCTTCTATGACACAAGGACCTGCCAACAGAAAGAAATTACCGCTATCGGTATATTTAAGATTTTCGAGTTTCATTATTTCGATTTTAACTGATTCAACACTTGTATCGTATGGCAGGCAACTACTCCGGCCGTTTCCGTACGCAACCGGCTCTGCCCCAACATCACCGGCTGAAATCCACAGGCAATAGCCTGTTCTACCTCTTCGGGGCTGAAATCACCCTCAGGACCTATCAAAATCAAAGCATTCTCTCCCGGGCGATATACCTCGGAGAGTTCTTTCCGCTCGCCCTCTGCATAGCAATGAGCAATGAATTTCTGTCCATCGAAAGGACGGGCGACAAAGTCCGAAAAGGCTTCCATTTCGGACAATCGGGGCAAAACAGCCTTTAAGGATTGCTTCATCGCCGAAATCAGAATTTTGTTCAGACGATCGAGTTTTAACTCTTTCCGTTCAGAGAATCGGCATTTCAACAAAGCAATCGAATCAATGCCTATCTCCGTGACTTTTTCGGCAAACCACTCCATTCTATCGAGATTCTTCGTCGGCGCAATCGCTACATGCACTTGTGCCCGCCACGGATTGGGAACTTTCGATTTTTTCAATATCCGTATGCCACAACGCTTCGGATGCGCCAGAACGATTTCGGCCAGATATTTATTTCCTCCCCCATCGACAATTCCAATCTCATCACCTTCGCCCATACGCAAAACTCTGACACAATGCTGGCTTTCCGCCTCAGGGAGCTCATGCACACTTTCAATATCGGGAGCATAAAATATCTGCATAAGACCTCGTTAAAAGATTAAACTTTCTCTGCCTTGACTTTGGCTTGATGTTTATAGTGGAACGTCAATGCAAACAAAATGCCGATTACACAAGCATAAGCCGCAAAGATAGTCCAACATGCCGGCCAGTCGGTCACCACGCCATTCTCGCTATGATAAGCGATAACCAACCCAGCTCCGTAACCGCCCACGATAGAACCCAGTCCATTCGTCATCATCATGAAGATACCCTGAGCACTGGCTTTTATGGAAGCGGGAGCCTCATCGGCAATGAAAAGAGAACCCGACACATTGAAGAAATCGAAGGCCATACCATATACGATCATCGATAATACCAAGAATACGACCGGGAAGCCCTCGGGACCACCGATTGCGAAGAATCCAAAACGCAATACCCATGCCATGAAACTGATGATCATCACTCTCTTAATACCGTACCGGCTCATAAAAAACGGTATCGCCAGAATAAAAAGAGTTTCCGATACCTGAGAAAGAGAAGAGAGTATGACCGAATATTTCACAGCCCAAGCCTCGGGGTGAGTCGCCTTGAAACTATCGAGAAAGGGGACGCCATACATATTGGTCACTTGAAGGGCTGCCCCCAACAAAAAAGAGAAAAGCAAGAATACGGCTGTACGGTAATTCTTAAACAAAACCAAAGCATCCAATCCCAACACAGACATGAGCCCATTATTCTTCATCGCCTTAGCCGGAGGACAAGCCGGTAAAGTGAAGCAATAAAGTCCCATTGCGGCAGAGGCACACGCAGCCATAATCAACTGCCCATTATTGGAACTGAACCCGGTGAGGTTATCTATCCACATAGCGACGATAAACCCTATCGTTCCCCAAACTCTCACGGGAGGATAGTCCTTAATGCGGTCCAATCCGGCTTTATCGATAGCATTATATGCAACGGTATATGACAATGACAGAGTGGGCATATAGGCCAGCATATTGACCAACATCGCTATTTTGAACAAATCATAATCGGTAACGAACGCCGCACAAAAAAGAGAAATAGCTCCGACCCAATGCAGAACTCCCATCAGCCGTTCGGCATTCACCCACTTATCGGAAACCACACCTATAAGCGCAGGCATAATAAGAGAAGCTATACCCGATAGAGCAAACACACTGCCCACGAGTGCACCGTCGAAAGCCAAGCCCCCGTCTTCAACGGGTGTCGTCATATATAATCCCAATGTACAGAGCCACGATCCCCAGATAAAAAATTGGAGAAAATTCATGACTATCAGTCGAATTTTTACACTTTCCATATTCTTGCGTTTGTGTTGTAATAATTTCCTTTTTTACAGGACATGGTTTAGATTATCTGTCAAAAATAAAGCCGATCGAGCACTGGAATACCTCACTTGTCCGAGCATCTTACCGACATGCGGCTTATTTCATGCAAATCTAAAAAAATATCGGTGTTCTTACAAGTTATTATCTCTTTTATTCAGCTCATCTTGAATACGAGCGGCTTCTTCATAAGCCTCGGAAGCAATAGCCTTTTCCAAGCGTTCTTTAAGTTCCTTACGGGAACAATTCGACAAACTCTTTTCTTCGGGGAGTTCTTCTGTCTCTACGACTTCTTTACCTTCATTTTCTTCATAAACAAATCCTGCCTCGTCTATAATATCTTGCATGACATATATGTCGGACCGTGTACGCAAAGCTATGGCTATTGCATCGGAAGTACGGGCATCGATACGAATCTCACGCGTACCATCGTCAAAAAGCATTTCCGAGGAAAAAACTCCATTCTCAAATTTATAAATACAAACCTCTTTCAAACGAATGCCGAAACCGTGAGAGAAACTCACAAAAAGATCATGAGTAATCGGACGAGGCGGAACAATACCTTCCAAAGATATAGCTATAGACTGAGCCTCGGACACTCCTATCACGACAGGAATACGACGAGGCCCATTTTCTTCGGCAAGCACCAAAGCATACGCACCTTTTTGTACTTGACTGTAAGTCAACCCCAACACCTTTAATTTTATACGAGTATCCACGTCACCACATTTTTAATCATACAAATATAGCGAAAGGCGAGTGCAAAGACAAACAGAAATCACATTTCCGACTTGACTCTGTCGAACCGTATCCTATATTCTACAAATATAATGAAAGGTGTGTGTAGAATAAAACAAATACGCTTGTTTTTCATACCGAATCGTATCTTATCTCTCGGTTTGGCAAAGATCTCCTCCTCTTTTGTTCAGGCTCAGAGGGAACTATTATTTATTCTATTCCGAATACAAGAAGCATCGTTACAAAGTAATTACTCCACTACCGACGCAAATATGGCATTCCTTATCATACACGACAGCAAATTGTCCAGGAGCGATACCCTGTACCGGTTCCGTCGAAGAGATAGAATACGACTTGCCCTCCTTAATTAAGAGTCCTGACGTAAAATCGGGGGTATGCCTGTTCTTAAAAGTTATCTCGACTGGCGATTCCATCTCTCCCCACGGGTCATCTGTAATAAAATGGAACTCCGCCAACTTTAAAACCTTTCCATATTGTTTCTCCGTTCCATACCCGTTCGATACGAATATCGTATTGGTATCGACATCTTTCGCCACGACGTACCACGGACCACCACTTAATCCGAGTCCCTTCCGTTGTCCTATCGTATGAAACCAATATCCCTTGTGAGAACCCAATATCTTACCGGTTTCGAGCTCTACTATCGCCCCTTGTCGTTCGCCCAAATGTCGACGGATAAACGCATTGTAGTCGATATTCCCCAAAAAGCAAATACCTTGACTGTCACGTCTGGAAGCATTAGGGAGCTTAGCCGAAACAGCCATCTCCCGAACCTCCTGTTTCAATAAATCGCCGATAGGAAATAGCAAATGGGAGACCTGAACAGAGTCTATCTGTGCCAGAAAATCGGTCTGATCTTTCTTTTTATCTCTTGCCGTGGAGAGATAAATTTTACCATTCCTCTCGGTCGTCGTAGCATAATGGCCGGTAGCCGTTTTATCGAACGCATGCCCCCAACGTTCCTCAAAGAAACCGAATTTGATCATTTTGTTACACATCATATCGGGATTAGGGGTTAATCCGAGTTTCACCGTTCGCAAAGCATATTCCATGACATGGTCCCAATATTCCCTATGGAGAGATACGACTTCAAACGGAAGTCCGTACTTACGCGCAATATAAGTACACATTTCTATATCCTCCTCGGCCGAACAGTCGCCTTCGTCATTGTCCATTCCTATGCGAATGTAAAATAAAGTCGGGGCTATCCCTTGCTCTTTCAGCCGATGTACAACAACGGCACTATCCACTCCCCCAGATAATAATACGGCTACGTTCATCTATTCGTTCTCTAATTCCGGTTCCGGTGATACCTGTCTTTCAAAATTAAACTTCTTCCATGCTTTCTGACGAGGTTTCTAAATGAAAAGTCTTCACGAAGAAGGCATCCGCAGAATATCGTCCAGGACCCGCAAGCAGTATAAAAGTATAAATTCCCAAATAAAGCAACGGTAATTCTGCCGTCGACAGGCTAATCGGAGAAAAGGTAAAAAAAGCTGCAATAATCATAGAAAACATCAACGGTAAAACCGCCAACCTTGTCATAAATCCCAACAGCACCAACGAGGAACAACCAACCTCTACCAATATGATAAGGATTAACGACAGCTCACTACTCATTCCCATAGTTGCAGGAAACGTAGATTTCAAAGTATCGAACTGTTCTATTTTGGCGATGCCGTGAGTCAGCATCATGAAACCGATAAACACCCGTAACCCTAGTTTTGCCCAATCGGACAATCGTTCACACAACAAAAAGCGGGAGACCGTTTTAGCGAAATTCTTCATATTCAATTTTGTTAATTCAATATTTAAATAACAACCGAATTGCTCAAATAGATTAAATAGAAAAGACTTTGTGGTCGATTCTTCCTTTTTCAGGTGTTATTGGGTCAAAAAAACCTATGCTCACGCACAGAGGGGATCTCAAATGGACGATTCACATCGTTTACACAGAATCAAAACCACAAAGTCTTTTTACTTATTTTCCTTCAATATCTTTTCTACTTCTTCCAGCGAAGTATTGCGTAATATTATCTTCTTATCTTTATCCACCAAATACAAAGCAGGCATAATCCTCAAATCGAAATAACGGTCTCCATTTTCCATAGAAGCCACCACCCACTCTTTGGGATATTTCTCAACACTGCCCAACCATTCGTCCGTCTCTCCATCAGGATAAACCGACAAAATAACGAGTCGCCCTTCTCTTACTTCTTTCAATAAAGACTGCGAAACACTCAACCTCAAAGTAGTCAACGAGCAATCATCGCATTCGGGATCGTTAATATATAGCAGGACAAAAGGCGCTTTTAATTTCTTAACACGGAACTTCTTTTCTTTTCCCGGTAATTTATATTCAAAGTCGGTTAATTCCATTCCCAATTGGTTTTTAGTCAAAACATCATATTGATAGGAATAACGCAACTTACGTAACTTATCCACTTTTTTCGAATCGAGCACCGCTTTTACAAACGGCAAATAGGCTTCCTCGCTAACTAAATGCCCTTCTCCACTATATAGATATTTATCGGCTATATCGGCATACATCAACAATATATCTTCATCGCTCGAAGCCCGCTTCAATAAAATATCAATAGATTTCAATGTACTCTCTCGTGAAGCGATACGCATAATAGAGGTAAAATCGACGAAAGCCTGTTCCGGAATTTCCCTCGCATCCAAATATGCGCGGTTTTCAATATCAAAATTATCCCAATAATGGGCAATTAAGTATTCGCTTCTAACATCGGGCGTCACCAAACTATCGGGAATATCGGGCAACTGATATGGACGGACAGACTCTTCTTGTGCCTCCGACATTACAAAGGTACATGCGAATATACACAACAGAATTTTTCTTACCATAAAATTTCCCATATAACTAACCCAAGAGTAAGAGTAGGAGCAAACACCCTTGACTATATCGATGTATAATCCGTTTTTGCATCAGTTGCAAATATACACAAATTATCGTAAACAGCAACCCATTTGACTTTTATATTTAGTTCATTCGTACTAAATATAAAATATTAAATATTTTCTATACAAAACAACAGCCCGATTATTTTTTTAGATTTTTTTATTTTCCCACTTCCCCCATTTCATATAAGCCGCCGAAAATAAAAGGATTCCAATGGCATAGATATGTTCTGTCGTCCAGCAAATAGCAACATCGACCCTCAGATAAAATATCATAATCGCCACATAGACGACATAGAGCACCAGCGCCATCAGTTCCAAAATAAACGCAGCACGAGTATTGCCTGTCCCCGAAACCGACTGAAAATAGACATTCCCCGGGACTATAAAAATATAGGCGGAACAAAGGACAAACAAAGACGGAAGCGATGCCGAAATAAGATCGGGCATATCGGTGTAAATGCGCAAAATCCAATTGGGACAAAGGATAAAGAACAATATAATCGGAAGCACAAACAAATATGCCATACGGATACACTGATTCAACGTGCCCCGTACATAGCGAGTATTTCCAGCTCCTATCAAATTACTGATGAGCGTACTACATGTCGAAGAGAACGTAATGACAATCATAAAAGGCAGGGCCGATACGTTACGAATAATATTCGTTATGGCCAACGATCGCTCGCCCAGATGTTCCACGGCGATAAAAAACAGGAACCATGTAGACATGGATATAAAATTTTGAACCATCGTCCATACAGAAATATTCAAAATATTTCCCAAAGGTTCTCCATTCCGCAGACCGAAACGATTTAATCCATATTTTTTGACATCGACTCGTACACGGGTGTAAACGACAAAGAAAATTACCGATACCAACTCGGCCAAAGAAGAACCGATGGCGGCTCCTGCAATTCCCATAGCCGGAAATCCCAATTTCCCGAAAACCAGAATGTAATTAAACACGACATTCGACAATACCATGACAATCGAATTGAGTGTCAGAGTCTTTGTTTGGGTTGTTCCCACGAAAAAGGCGCGGAACATCACGGCTACGAATGAAAAGAAAAATCCATATACCCGCCAGCGAATATAACTTACGGCAGCTTCATGAACATGAGGCGAATCGATAAATCGTTCGAGAATCAAAGGCGAAACGAAATGAGATGAGACAAACAGCACCAACGCTACTCCCAGCAAAAAATAGGTTCCCTTATAAAATATCGGGCCTATCTTCGCATAATTTCCTTCTCCGTTTCTCCGCCCCATAATGATTTGCGCTCCCAAGCTAAACCCGAAAGCAATCATATAAAATGTCATGTAATAGACTCCGGCAATGGCCGAAGCTCCCAATTCGACTTCACCGACACGCCCCATAAAGGCGGTATCGGTCATGCCGATGAGTTGCTCCATAACGAGACTGATAAGAATCGGATAGGCAATGAACCAAATCTGTTTATAGCTGAATTTTACCGGATTATTCCCCATACTCTTTCAAATAAGCCTCGGCGGCTTCACAAAGATCGTTATACCACTTTTCTCCAAACCTGCGAATCAACGGTTCTTTCAAAAATTCGTAAACCCTCACTTTTTCCCGGCGTCCCAATACTTCGGCTGCCTTGCAAATTTTCCAACGGTGATAATTTACCGCCGCAAAGTCTTTGTATTCTTTCAAACGCACAGGATACAGATGACAGGAAACAGGCTTGTAAAAATCGATTTTCCCCTCTCGAAACGCTTTCTCTACGGCACATTGGCACATTCCGTTTTTACCGTAACAGGTAAAAACACAATCCTTACCATTCACGATAGATGTCACCAAATCGCCCTCTTCATCGACATAGGCAACTCCTTGCCGTTCGATAACGGACTTCGCTTCGGGTAACAAATCGTCCCAGATAACCGGAAGAATTTCTTTCAATTTACGACATTCTTCTTCGGAGACCGGAGCGCCGGCATCTCCCTCGATGCAACATGCCCCCAAACATTTTTCGAGATCACAGACAAAAAAGCGTTCTATGACATCGAGGCTCACCAGCGCACTACCTACTTGCAGCATAATTTCTTCGGATTCTATCGTTTTCATCTATCTTTATGAGGAAGAAAAGCCGGAACGCAAAGCATACGTTCCGGCATATCATCATCGTCGATCGTTGTTATTTCAACAAATCATGTCCTGTCATTTCGGCCGGCTGAGGCAATCCCATAATGTGGCAAATCGAGGGAGCGACATCGGCCAAAATACCATCTTCGACCCGTGCGTTCTTATTCTCCGTCACATAAACGAAAGGCACGGGATTCAATGAGTGAGCCGTATTGGGTGTTCCATCAGCATTCTCGGCATTGTCGGCATTACCGTGATCGGCTATGATAATCACTTCGTAACCGTTGGCCTTAGCAGCCTCGACGGTATCGCGCACACAAGCATCGATAGCCACGACAGCTTTTTCGATAGCCGAATAGACACCTGTATGTCCCACCATATCGCCGTTGGCATAGTTCACGACAATGAAGTCGTATTTATTTTCGCCGATGGCGGCTACCAATTTATCTTTCACTTCATAGGCACTCATCTCGGGTTTCAAGTCATAAGTAGCTACTTTGGGAGACGGAACCAAAATACGATCCTCTCCCTCGAACGGAGTTTCGCGACCGCCGTTAAAGAAGAAAGTAACATGGGCGTATTTCTCGGTTTCGGCGATGTGCAACTGGGTTTTATGCGATTTCGACAAATACTCGCCCAACGTGTTATGTACATTCTCTTTGTCGAAAAGAATATGAACACCCTTGAACGAGGCATCGTAAGGCGTCATGCAATAGTATTGCAAACCGGGAATCGTGTGCATACCGGCCTCGGGCATATCTTGCTGCGTGAGCACAATCGTCAGCTCTTTGGCGCGATCGTTACGGTAATTGAAGAAAATAACCACGTCGCCCTCCTTGATTCGCCCGTCGCAAGTCGTGTTTACGATAGGTTTGATAAATTCGTCGGTTACATCGGCATCATACGATTCCTGCATGGCTTGCACCATATTATCCGATTTACGACCGATTCCGTTTACCAAAAGGTCATAGGCTTCTTTCACCCGCTCCCAGCGTTTGTCGCGGTCCATCGCATAATATCGTCCGATAATAGAGGCTATCTTTCCGGCCGATTTAGCGCAATGAGCCTCCAACTCCTCGATAAACCCTTTACCGCTGCGAGGATCGGTGTCACGACCGTCCATGAAGCAGTGGATAAACGTATTTTCCAAACCATATTCTTTGGCGATGTCGCACAACTTGAACAAATGATCCAGCGAACTGTGCACCCCTCCATTAGAGGTCAGCCCCATAAAGTGGATATTCTTACCGTTGTCGCGCGCATAAGAGAACGCAGAGACAATTTCTTTGTTCTGTAAAATGGAATTGTCGGCACAGGCTTTGTTGATCTTCACCAAATCTTGATAGACGATACGTCCTGCACCGATATTGAGGTGACCTACTTCGGAATTTCCCATCTGGCCATCGGGCAAACCCACATTCTCGCCACTTGCTTGCAACTGCGAATGAGGATAGGTTTTCAACAAATAGTCCCAATAAGGAGTGGGGGTATTATAAATCACATCTGCGTGCGAATGATTACCGATGCCCCAGCCGTCGAGAATCATCAATAGTGCTTTTTTACTCATCTTCTATATCTATTTAGAGTTATCTAATTTCATATATCAACCAACAAAAACAATGCCGAACTTTCCGAAGAGAAACTCTCTACCCCGACATCTTTGCTTCCCCCGGGTATCCCCAAATTGCGGGACAAAGATAGCGAAAGGTGAGCACAGAGACAAACGGAAATCTCATTTCCGACTTGGCTATGCCGAACCGTATCCTATCTTCGTAGTGACAAAGATACGAAAAACCAAGAGCAGAAACAAATTTACTTGATTATACCGAGAGGAATATTATATTCAATTTATTTCAACAATCTTTTTAACTTCTGCCCCAAAAACAAAAATCCCCGAAGGTTGCTTTACACCCCCCGAGGATTTTTCCTATCGTGCATTTACCGCTTTACGATTTTATACGTCCTGTTCTGGATACGACACAAGTACACACCTCGTTTGAGAGCCGACATGTCGAAAGTCATAGCCCCACCGTAGGCCCTGTCCGAAAGCACCAACCGACCGGTCATATCGTACAAGGTAATAGATGTTCCCGTGGTTACCCCCTCGATATGCAACATATCGTCTACGGGATTGGGATAAATCGACACTTGGTCTGCTTCATGCTCCTCCACGGCATCGACATAGTGCACCGACACATGGCAAGTAGCCGTCAGTGCCCCATCGTTCAACGATACGGTAATATCGGCCTCGCCCTCTTTGTTTGAATGAACAATCCCGGTTTCAGAAACCGTGGCTACCATCTCGTTACTGCTTGTCCAACGAAGGCCCGAAAAAGTAGCATGCTCGGGATAGACCGTAGCCAACAGAGACAAGGCTTCATCTTCACGGGTTATCTGGTAACTCTCTATATCGAGTATTAACTTTGTAGGAGCCACATCAGGGAAAGTCTCTATCGTATAGAAAAAACGCCACGGAGCCGTACGACGATAAACCTCCTCGGCCGATGCCGGCACCACCAGAGTGCCATCGAGAGTAACTGTTGAAAATGTAGTCATCGTCGCTTCCGGGGGAGTAGCGCCCAAGCAAATAACCTTTGACAAATTTTTACAACCCGAAACATCTTGCATGGTCAATATCATACTACCAACTGTCAACGTCGACAAATAGGCACACTCATTAAACTGCGGCGCACCACTAATCTTCCGCCCTATATATAGTGTATCAATCATCATATTGCCACCATTGAAACACTTGCCTTCAATCAAAATAGGCCGATTCCCATCTTTTAGTTCCAATGATGAAACAGAGTCACAGTCCACAAACGACGAAAGAATAGAATCTACCGAAGCGGGTATAGACAAAGACTTTAACCGTCTACACTCCCCAAAAGCCTCAACACCTATTTTTTTAACTGAATTACCTATCGCAAGGTACTTCATATTGCTACACCCCTTAAAAGCATAGTCTTCTATACGTTCTACCTCATCGGGAATGGAAACAGATTGCAAACGACTACAAGAAGCAAAGGCAGATGTGCCTATGGTTGTTACACACTGAGGTATGTTTACTACTGTCAATCCTGTACAACCTTGAAAGAGAGAAGCCTCTATCCGCAATAAATTTTCTGGCAAAACGACACTTGTTAAACCGGTACAACCCTCGAAAGCACCTTCTCCAATATCCTTAATATTCATCAAATCGAGGGTACCCTGCAAAGGACAACCCTTATATGCATAAGCTCCTATTTGCGAAACGCTCTTTGGAAGAGAAATCTGCTTCAACTGAGTGCAACCATAAAAGGCCGTGTCACCTATTACTTCCAAACCCTCGGGCAATACAATCTCAGTTAATTGGTTACAATTTCTAAAAGCCGATTTACCTATCCGTTTCACCTCTTCGGCTACTCGATAAATCCCCGAAAAATTTTTAGGGCAATACAACAATTCTCTCTTATCCTTACTATACAGCACGCCATCCTCAACCATAAAATAGGGATTCTCTTCGTCAACAGTAATCGAGGTCAAAGAATCGGAGTTCAAAAATACATTCTCCCCTATCGTTTCTACCGATTTTCCCAAATGCACATGAGTCAGTCCAATACAGTTAGCAAACGCATAATTGCCTATTGTCTTTACCTTATCGGGAATAACAAGATCTCGCAACGAATAACACCCATAAAATCCATAATCACTTATTCCTAATAAGGCTTCCGGTAAATCAATTGATTTAATTCGACTGTAAGCCAAACTACCCAAAGAGCTGAGTGTATTCGGCAATTCCAGAGACGTTATCTTACTCACACAGGAATAATAATCCGGATAACTCGATGAAAAACTTGTAACTCTAAAAACTTGCCTATTATAAGTTATAGTTTCAGGGATCGTTACAGCACCTCTATAAACAAACGGTTGCCAACCCACTCTAAATTCCATATAAAGAGTCACAACGTTTGCTGTTTTTTCACTTTCAAAAACATAATACATTATATTATCAGATTGATAATAAGGATATTCTGGTGGATATCCAAACGAAGGTGACATGTACAACATGGACAAAATCAACAACACCACTACTTTTTTCATAGTAAACCTCCTTATATTTTGTGTTTTGTAAAAGTAAGAAAAAATCTGTTTTTCACAATAATCGGCAGCCACTTTTTTCAAAAATATTTTATATTATATCATCATGCCATAAAATCACTTCTTCCCGATTCTACTTTTGCCGTGTATTAATCATTAAATTTTTTAATTATGACAGCAAATGAAATTTTAGCGGATATCGAAAATTACGAAAAGTTCGATCCGGTTAAAGGAACAGTCGAAGGGAAAACTTATGTAGTAGTCCCGACTACTACAAAAACAGACAAAGATTCAGACGTCGTTATCAATAGGCATATCACCTTAGCCCACAACACAACGTTGATTTTTGCCGGAGGAAAAATCTCAGGGACAGGCACACTCACCGGCGACAATACTCGGTTGATAGCCCCTATCACCCAAATTTTTGGCGAAGACATCACAGTCGACGGCATTTGGGTAATGGATCGCGCCTATCCTCAATGGTTCGGGGCAAGAAACGATATTTCCAACAATGAATTTTGGCATCTGCGCGTTGCCTGCGAAGCAGCCAAATCTACCGAAGAGAACCCTCTCGCCCCCGAAGCTGAAAAAGACAAGATTGAAAAAGCTCGCGATACGGCCTTAAAAAACTTAAAAGCATGGAAAGTAGACTCCTCCGATGCCATCAACAAGGCCATGAAGCTGAAACATGCCGGAGAAGTATTTCTGCCCAAAGGAGAGTACGCCATTTGTAAAACTTTGAAAGTTCCTTATGGTATTGTACTTCGAGGAGAATTGGCCGACTATCGTCTTAACAGAAGTAACATACAGTTGCCTATCGGTGATTATCCATTAGGAGGAGACACTACTCCCGACGATCTTTCGTCTTATTATAAATTAGGGACTGTTATTCGCCCCTTAAACACCAACTATCCGCTCACAGTCGATAGTGACGGGACGCCTATCACTTCGTTCGACAACAATTTTGCTGTTGTCATCAACCCCAACATTCACCCGAACGAGAATCATAATGAGGCATGGGAACAGGAGTTTCCTCCTGCATTCACTACGATACGAGATATCCAGTTTATAAACTTTTGGACAGCGACACCCAGTATACGGGGTATTTATGCGATAGGCGGCATGAAAATTGAGAATGTCAGTTGGAGTCAATTCGTGCAAGCCGTAGCCACACCCGACGATATGTATTGCGACGGAAAGACCATTATCAACTGCCAGTTCAATGCACCCACGGGCTGCATATTCAAGGACTTTGTCTTCGAAACCTCGGTAGAAGAACCCGAGGAAACAATAAAACGATTTGTTATAGATAAAAAGAGTATTATGCCTTCGATTTAAGCGGATTAGGAGATAATCTATATTTCCACCACAACCATTTAGGTATGGGCGAAATTACCGGAGGATTAAAATTAAGAAGCTCCAACGGAGCGCAAATCAGTTGCAATATTATCAACGACAATATCGCATTTTATAACTGTAAAGGCATTTCTTTTTCTGCCAACCACTGTGAAGATGGCATTCAAGTAAAAATATCCAATTCTCAAATCGATTTCTCCGGCAACTATTTCCATAAAGGGAAGAAACCGACATTCCTTATTCGAGATGATTATGCCCGAGGCTCGATCAATGTGCAATCGTCTACAATAGCCCTGCAAAACAACTCTTTGGTTTTCTTAGACCATGAAGATGAAAGTTCCAGCCTTTATATCGGAAATATCAACCCTTACGATATCCAAACCGACGGGTATCTATCCTTGTCGATACAAAACACCTATCGCTACCGTACTCCCAGAAATGCCGGAGGAAGCATGCACGGGTGTGGACTGGCCATTCTTAAAGAGATTTGGACTATTGGAAAACCTGAGCCTGAATTGATTCCGTTTACCGAGTTCAACGATTTGAGTTATCTCTTATCCGGGAGCTCACTTATCAAGCCCAACTTCCATATCGTACACAACCATGTGGTGAACAACACGCAGTTTTTCCGAGGGGCGGCTATGGCCAACAACAATATCGTATGGTTCCTCGAAAAAGGCGCATACTATTACCGCATGCAGACTATTTGGGACAAAAAACGACTAATCGGCAGTTCGACTTTAACCTTAGGTAATTTCAATTTAGGAGAAATTGGTTCTAATCCCAACATGGGAAAACCACAAGGTCTCTTGTTGAATATAGGGGCTAATTCTTATGACGGTCCCAGCGACGGAAATGGCAACCAAGTAGTCATTCGACTCATGCGAGCCCGTACGAGCGGGAATACAGCTTACCACAGTATTGAAATTCCCGTTTGCGGAACCCGCTTCCTATATGACAATGGCCTGTCGGTATGCGGCTTCAAATGGAAGCAGGAAACATCGATCGCCCCGTTGACAGTCAACACCATGATCCAATCTATCCACTTTGTCGGTGACAACGTTGTCTGCAAAGGAACCGCTTGTCCTACCGTTGGCGAGTGGACTGTGGGTGACATTGTTTACAACACAGGTACGGCATCGAACAATGCCATGTGGATATACACGGCAAACGGCTGGCAAGCCCGATAAAAAATAGATGAGCTCTACTTAGAAGCTGTTTTAAAACATAAAAACCGCACCGAATATTCGGTGC